>WLNG01000033.1 GCA_009699915.1 Actinomycetota bacterium | reverse complement strand
CTGGCCCTGGAAGCCGGAACTCACCTGATGGATCAGGATCTTCGCGTTGGGCAGCGCCATCCGCTTGCCCTTCGCCCCACCGGACAGGAGCAGCGCTCCCATCGACATTGCGATCCCTACGCAGATCGTCTGCACGTCGGGCTTGATGAACTGCATTGTGTCGTAGATCGCGAGACCCGCATACACCGACCCGCCAGGCGAGTTGATGTAGATCGAGATGTCCTTCTCAGGGTCCTGCGACTCCAGATGCAGCAACTGCGCCACGATCAAGTTCGCGATCTGATCGTCCACGGGGGTCCCGAGGAAGACGATCCGCTCGTTGAGCAGGCGCGAGTAGATGTCAAAGGCACGTTCGCCTCGGGACGTCTGCTCCACCACCATCGGGACTAGGGGGCTCATGGTCCTCGCTCTGTTTCGGCCGGGGGCCGGGATTCCTTCCGGCTGCAACGCGGCAACCGGCCAATCCAGGAAGCGTAGCAACGGGCGGACGTCCTCCCGCGGGGTCGAACAGCCGCGCGTGGACGTCTCTCGGAGGGCCTAGGAGGAGGCTTCGTCGGCCTGCTCGGCCTTCGGCTTCGCGGCCTTCGGCTTCGCGGTCTTGGGCTTCGCGGCCTTCGGCTTGTCAGCCTTGGGCTTATCAGCCTTCGACGCCTCAGCCTTGGGCTTCGCGGCCTTTGACTTGGCGGCCTTCGGCGACCGGTCGCCCTGGCCCGGGGCCTGCGCCTCCACGGCGGGCGCCTCGGTCGCGGTCGCGTGCTCAACAATCAGGTCCAGCGCAACACGCTGTGCGAGGTCATCAACCAGGTCATCGAGCCGACCCGCCTTCTCGAGACGATCACGCAGCGACTCCGGTGAAAGGTTCTCTCGCGCCGCCGATGCCTGCAGCGCATCGAGGATGTCGCCGTCAGAGGGAGCGATGTCCTCCGCCTCGATGATCGCCGCAAGGATGGCTTCGCGCTCAAGCGTGCGCTTGGCATCCTCGGAGCCCTCCGTGAGGACCTCCTCCTGCGTCTTGCCGGAGATCTGGAAGTACATCTCGCGCGAGATCCCCTGGTGCTCGAGATTGTGGAGCATGCGTTCCAGCAGCTCTCCGGCACGTGCCTGGATCAGCGCAGCGGGCACGGTCACCGTCGCCTGCTCGACGGCGGCGTCGAGCACGGCCTCGCGGAAGTCGGCCTCGGCGCGCTGCTCATCCATCTCGGTGAGCCTGGCGGCGATGTCCTCGCGCAGCTCGTCGAGCGTGTCGAAACCGGCGGCGTCGGAGGCGAAGTCATCGTCGAGTTCCGGGAGAATGCGTCGCCGCACGTCGGTCACGGTCACCGCAAAGGCCGCGGCCTTGCCGGCGAGATGCTCGGCGCCGTAGTCGTCGGGGAAGGTCAAGTTGACGGTGCGCTCATCGCCGGCCTGCGCCCCGGTGAGCTGCTCCTCGAATCCCGGGATCAGGCGCCCCGATCCCAGCTCGATCAGCTGGTCAGTGCCGGTCCCGCCTTCGAACGGTTCCGTCTCGCCGTCGAGCGTTCCGACGTAGTCCATGGTGACGAAGTCACCTTCCGCCGCGGGCTCCGCGACGGTCTCGAGCTTCGAGGAGCGCTCGCGCAGCTCGGCCAGCTGGGCATCGACCGCCTCGGCGTCTGCCTGTGCCGGGCGCTTTGGCGCCGTCAGGCCCTTGTAGGTCCCGAGCGTCGCGACGGGGCGCACGCCGATCTCGAAGCTGAACGTCCAGTCGTCGCCCGCCTGCGGCATCTCGCCAAGGCTGAGCTCGGGCTCGCCGACCGTACGGATTCCGGTCGCGTCCACCGCCTGGACGTACCAGCGGCCGATGGTCGCGCGGATCGCCTCATCGACGACCGTCTCGCGGCCGAGACGCTGGAGCACAACCTGCGGCGGGATCTTGCCCTTGCGGAAGCCGGGCATCTTCATGTCGCGCCCGAGCGAGCGCGCAACCTGCCCGAGGCGCTCCTCGATCGTGGCGGCGGGGACCGTCGCCTCAACGCGAACGCGCGACTCCTCGAGCTCGGTGGCGGTGGCGGTAAGGGCTTGGGACGGCATCGGCGGCACGATAGCGTCCGGTCGTGGCTCGCCATCGGCTCCCCCCACGCGTGCGTCTGGAGGCCTGGATCATCAGCGGCCCCCTCGGGCACCTCTACGGTGGGACCGCGGACTGGGTGGCGGTCCTCGCGCGGGTGGCGCGGGCCAGGGCGCGGGGCCGCGACCCATGGGCCTGACCGGCGCGCGGAGGGTGAGCGACGGGACTCGAACCCGCGACCACCTGGACCACAACCAGGAGCTCTACCAACTGAGCTACGCCCACCGCGCGGCTGCTGAGTGTACGCGCCGCCTGCGTGGCAGGGCGCCAGGTCAGGCGTCGCGCTGCGGAGCGAAGCGGTGCAGCCGCAGCGCGTTCGCCACAACCGAGACGCTCGAGAGTCCCATCGCCGCCCCAGCGATCGCCGGATTCAGCAGCCCGGCCGCGGCGAGCGGAATCGCCGCGATGTTGTAACCGAAGGCCCAGGCGAGATTCTGCTTGATGATCCGCAGCGTGGCGCGGCTGAGGCGAATCGCATCGCCGGCGGCACGCAGGTCGCCGCTGACGAGGGTGAGATCGCTCGCCTGGATCGCGACGTCCGTGCCTGTCCCGATCGCCAGGCCGAGGTCGGCCGCGGCGAGCGCAGGGGCATCGTTCACGCCGTCCCCCACCATCGCGACCACGCGCCCCTGCCCCTGAAGACCGGTGACCACGTCCACCTTGCCCGCAGGGAGAACCTCCGCGATGACCTCCTCGATCCCGACGTCCGCTGCGACCACACGCGCAGCGGTCGCGTTGTCTCCCGTCAACAGCACGGGGCGCAGGCCCATCGCTCGCAGGTCGGCGATTGCCTGCGCCGAGGTCGGCTTAATCGTGTCGGCGATCTCGAGCACCGCCCGCGCTGCACCGTCCCACCCCACCGCGACGACCGTGTGGCCCTCGGCCTCCGCCGCGCTGCGGACGCCCTCGAGCTCGGCATCCAGCGGCATGCCTTCAGCCGCAAGAAACGCCGGACGGCCGATCACGACCGCGCGTCCCTCGACCTGACCGACGACCCCGAGCCCTTCGCGGTTCTCGAACGCGTCGACCGCTGGCAGCGGCTCGCCGGCCTCACGGGCGGCGCGTGCGACAGCCGCCGCGATCGGATGCTCGGAGGCATCCTCGAGCGCGCCGGCGATCCGCAGCGCCTGCGCCGCGTCGGTCCCCCGAAGCGGATGGGTGGCAACAAGGCTCATCCGCCCAGCGGTGATCGTTCCCGTCTTGTCGAGCACGATCGTGTCCACGCGCCGCGTTGACTCGAGCACCTCTGGGCCACGGATGAGAATGCCGAGCTGCGCGCCGCGCCCCGTCCCGGCCATCAGCGCGGTCGGAGTCGCGAGGCCGAGCGCGCAGGGACAGGCGATGATCAGGACCGCAACGGCCGCCGTGAACGCGAACGCCGCACCCTCGCCGGCGAGCAGCCAGGCGACGAGCGTCGCGACGGCCAGCAGCAGGACGATCGGGACGAAGACCCCGGCGACGCGATCGGCGAGACGCTGCACCGGCGCCTTCCCCGTCTGGGCGGCCTCCACGAGGCGAGCGATCTGGGCGAGCGCCGTGTCGGCGCCGACGCGCGTGGCTCGCACGATCAGACGACCCCCCGAATTGATGGTCGCACCGGCGACCTGGGAACCGGGCTCGACCTCCACGGGTACCGGCTCTCCGGTGAGGAGGCTCATATCGACGGCGGAATGTCCCTCCTCGACGATCCCGTCGGTCGCGATCTTTTCCCCTGGCCGCACGACGAAGCGCATTCCGGCTTCGAGCTGCTCGATGGGAACGCGGTGCTCGATCCCGTCCTCGCGCAGAACCGCCACCTCCTTGGCGCCGAGCTCGAGCAGGCCGCGGATCGCCGCTCCGGCGCTGCGCCGCGCGCGGGCCTCGAACCAGCGGCCCAGAAGGATCAGGGTCGTCACGGTGGCAGCAATCTCGAAATAGATCGCGTCAGAGCCCGCCCCGCGCCGCGGGACGATCTCAAACCGCATCGTCATCCCCGCCATCCCTGCGTCGCCGATGAAGAGCGCGTACATCGACCATGTCCAGGCGGCGAGCACGCCGAGCGAGACGAGCGTGTCCATTGTCGCCGCGCCGTGACGCAGGTTCATCCACGCCGCCCGATGGAACGGCCACGCGCCCCAGATCACCACCGGCGTGGCGAGCAGCATGCTCAGCCACTGCCAGCGGTCGAACTGCAGGGCCGGGATCATCGCCAGCAGCAGGACCGGCAGTGTCAGTGAGCCGCAGAGCACCACGCGGCGGCGGAGCTCCTGTGCCCCTTGATCCGGCGGCCCCTCATCCCCGGCGCTCCGATCGGCCGGGAGCTGCGCGCGGTAGCCGGCGGTGGCCACTGCCTCGAGCAGCTCGTCGGCGGTGGCGCGCTGCGGGTCGAAGTCGACGGCCGCACGTTCGGTGGCGTAGTTCACGCTCGCGCTGACCCCGTCGAGCCGGTTCAGGCGGCGCTCGATCCGCGTCGCACAGGAAGCGCAGGTCATCCCTGCGAGTTCAAGATCGAGATGTTTCGTCAGTGCCGCCATGCAGCCGCCTCAGGCGACGTCGTATCCGGCCTCATCGATCGCGGCGCGCACGAGCGCGTCGTCGAGATCCCTGCCGTGAACGTCCACGCGGCGCGCGTCGAGATCGACGTCGACGCGCTCGACGCCGGGGACGCGCGTCACCTGCTCGGTGATGGCGGCCCGGCAGTGGCCGCAGCTCACGTCGGGGACGCTGTACGTCAGGTGGCCTTCGCTTTCGGTCATCACGACACAGGCTACGCTGCGGCCGCATGCTCGAGGGTGAGAGGACGGTCACGATCCCGGCGGCGGCCGCGGACGTGTGGGCCGTGATCGGCGACCTCGCCGGCTACCCCGCCTGGCATCCGTTCTTCGCCGCCGTCGAGGTGGTCGTGCGCGACCCGCAGGGACGGGTCTCACAGGCCCGCTGCGAGCACCCGACTCCGGCGGGCGCTCTGCGCACCGAGCTCCGTCTCGCCTACGAGGAGCACACATCGCTTGAGGTCACT
Source organism: Actinomycetota bacterium (assembly GCA_009699915.1). Taxonomy (GTDB): domain Bacteria; phylum Actinomycetota; class Thermoleophilia; order Solirubrobacterales; family Solirubrobacteraceae; genus F1-60-MAGs163. The sequence goes on along the minus strand of WLNG01000033.1, from coordinate 4,399 downwards.
CGCAGCGCAGGCGACATGAAGGCGATGGCCGCAAGCTTCCTCCTGCACCCCGTCGGCGACGGGACAGCGGTGACTCATCGCATCCGCGTCGACCCCGGCATGCGGCTCGGGCTGCTCCTGCGAGGGCCGGTCGAGGAGCGCGTGCGCGAGCGGATCCTCACCGGCGCACTCGACGGGCTCGCGGCACACCTGCGCGCTCGCGGCTGACCCGCTCACCTGCGACGATCCGCGCGCACGCCCCCGTAGCTCAACTGGATAGAGCAGCCGGCTTCTACCCGGCAGGTTCGAGGTTCGAGTCCTCGCGGGGGCACTGCCGCGGTTCTCAGAGTGCTCTCATTGGGCCGCAGGATCCTCGGGTACGTCACTCTCCCCACGTCAGGAGTCGTTCCGATGTCACTCATTCCCTTTGCCCAGGGCGGCATGCAAGCCATCCAGGGCATGCAGGGCCGCTTCGGCGGTCAGGGCGGTCCGCCTCAGGGTGGTCCGCGTCAAGGCGAATTCGGGCCGCGCGGGTTCGGCGGTCACATGGGCGGCCACGGGGTCAGCGAGGCATCCTTCTGGATCGTCTCCTCGGTCGCGCTGGCACTGCTGATCGCGCTCGTCGTCCTCGCCGTGCTGCTGCTGCGCGAGCTGCGCCGCCGCAGTCCCATCGCCGCACCGGCTCAGACCGCCACGATCCCCTCGGAGGCGCCGACCGTGGCGCAGCCGCCGCAGCCAGGAAGCTCGTCCCGCTAGTCGCCGTCCGGGAGCCCCCGCCGGTCCTCGCGGCGGCGGGCTCCCGCGTGCGCCAGCGTGCGCAGTCGCGCCGCCTCCGCATCCCAGTCGTAGACCACGGCAGTGTCGGCGAGCTGGTCGTAGAGCGCCTGCCGAGTGCGACCGAAGACGATCCCGAGGAAACCGATCCCGAAGGTCAGGAAGCCCAGCGGGAAGCAGATCAGGCGTCGCAGCGCATGGTTGCGGTCGAGCGGAGATCCATCGGCGCGCACGATCCGCAGCCCGAGCAGCGACATCCCCGGCGAGCGGCCGAAGACGACCCACGAGTTGGCGAGGTAGATCGCAGCCCAGACGAGCGACGCGAGCGCGGCCCAGCCCTCGTGATGGGTGAATGTCAGCTTCCAGGGCGTGGCTGCGTCGATGCCGAAGCGCAGCAGTGCGAGCGCAGCCGCGTAGACCGCCGAGATGATCAGCAGGTCGGCGCCCCAGGCGAGCAGCCTGCTGACCGGACCGGCATAACGGCCTTGCAGATGGCGCCCGCCCGCCCTCCTGCGGCGCGGCTCCTGCCCGTCCGGGCTCATCCGTCCCCGTCCTCGTTCGCGGAGTCGGGCACGTCGTTCCCGAAAAGCAGCGGTGGGCCCAGTGGGAGGTCGGCTTCTTCGCGTCGCAGCAGCCGGTTCACGATCCGGATGGCGAGCCCGTCCACCGTCGCGGTCTGCTCTCGGGCGGCATCCAGCGCCTCGCTCGCAAAACCGCTCGTCGAACGGGCGACGATCGTGCCGAGGCGGGTCTCCTCGACGATCGCCTCGATATCGATCCGATCGATGATGTCATTGACGTCGATCCGGTCGATGATCGCGTCGACATCGACCCGGCGCACGATCGCATCGACGTCGGTTACGAGCAGCACGCGCGTGACGATGGTCTCAAGTGCGGCCTGCAGCGCCTCGACGGAGGCCCGAGAGACATCCCCGCGGATGCGCCGCCCGTCCTGCGCGAGCGGCTCGACCGCCGCCTCAGCCATGCGGCCGGCCGTCGCAACCCCGGGCAGGGCGCCAAGAGCGCGCCCGGCCGATCCGGCAGCGCGCCATCCGAGCAGCCCGGCAGCGACGCCGAGCCGCGCGGCGCCGACGGCAGCTCCGAGTGTCGCCTCGCCGGCCACGGCGACCGGGCGGGGAATCCGGCCTGCCGGCTGCGGGGCGTCGACCGTGATGATCTCGACCCAGAGCGAACCGGTCTCAGGACGGACGTCGGTCATCGTCCGGCGAGGGTACCCGGCTTGTGAAGCCCGGCGTCGTGCGCGAGGCATCACGAGCCGGGCCAGCGATCGGGGCGGCCGGATTCGAACCGGCGACCCCCTGCTCCCAAAGCAGGTGCGCTACCAGGCTGCGCCACGCCCCGAAGGACCCGATGGTACGCCGCCGAGCCGGTCCGCCGCGAAACCCGGGTGGCGCTGTGGGGTTCTCTGGGTATGTCTGCTCGCATGCGAACGCTTCTGCCCACGCTCGGAATGTGCGGCGTGCTCATTGCAGCCTGTGCCCCCGCGGGCGCCGCGGCGAGCACCGGCGCCATCCGCGTACCGATCCGGCAGAACACCGGCGTCCTCGGCATCTCGAGCCTCACCTATCACGCGAGCATCTCGCTGCTCGTTCCAAGCTCCTGGCACCGGACCTCCTCCTCGTCGCGCTCCTGGACGACCGGTGCGCGCAGCTGCCGCTACCGCGTGAGAGTCTCCACACGCGCACTCTCGGGCCCGGGGACACCCGGGGCCGCGGAGCGCCTTGCAGCAGAGCTCCCGCAGACCGGGGCACGCGTCCTTGATGCCGGCGTGCGCGACAGCCGCGGCTCGGCCCAGGGCGAGTCAGCCTGGAGGGTCACGCGGCCAGTTGCCTCCGGGATCAGCATCACTGCAGCGCGCACGCGGCGTGCCTGGAGCGCGCCGGGGGTCCTGCCAGCGGGCCAGGTCCTCTGGACCGAGATCCGGGTGACGGCTCGTCAGCTCCCCGGGACCGAGTGCCACTCGGGCACCTACAGGGAGACCCTCGGCCCGCAGATCGGCGACCTCCTCGCCACCGCCCAGCAACGCTCATACCTCACGCAGTAGATGCACGGTGCAGGCAGCGATCCGCGGCGCCCTCTAGCTTCCATGAGATGGCCGACGTCCAGCCCCTCCGGGCCCTCCACTACGACCAAAGCGTCACCGGTCCGCTCGGGAACGTGCTCTCACCTCCGTACGACGTGATCGACCCCGAGCAGCGCGGCCGCCTCGCCGCGCTCTCGCCGTACAACGTCGTGAACATCGACCTGCCGGAGCCGGACGAGCCCGGCGGCGACCCGTACGCTGCAGCCGCGCGCATCCTCGGCCAGTGGCGCGATTCGGGCGCCGTGGTACGCGATCCGCAGCCGGCGATCTGGGCGCTCACCCAGGAGTACGCCGGTCCCGACGGCGTCACGCGCATCCGGCGCGGGTTCCTCGCCCGCGTGCGGGTGGAGGACTACGGCCCTGGCCGGATCCGTCCGCATGAGCGCACGCACCCCGGCCCGAAGGAGGACCGCCTGCGTCTGACCCGCGCGACGCAGGCCAACCTTTCGCCGATCTTCTCGCTGTACAGCGACCCGGCCGGCGCAGCCTGGGCGGCGATCGCCAGCCATGTCACGGACGCGCCCGACGGCGAGCAGACCGACGCGGACGGGACGCGCAACCGGCTGTGGCGCATCGCCGACCCCGCAGCGCTCGATGCCGTGGCCAGCGCCTTGGCCCCGGCGGAGCTGCTGATCGCGGACGGGCACCATCGCTACGAGACCGCGCGCGTCTACGCCGACGAGATCGGCGGTGAGGGCGACCACCGTTACGTTCTGATGCAACTCGTCGCGCTCGACGACCCGGGACTCACCGTCTTCCCGACGCACCGCCTCATCAACGGGCTTGCAGGCGACGAGGACCGTCGCGGGCGCCTGGACGCCGCGCTCCACGAGGCCTTCGAGATCACCGAGCTCGCCTCGACGGCGGAGCTCCCGCCGCGGCAGACCGACGGGCTTCTGGAACTCGGCTACCTCGATGGCTCGACAGGCAAGGCCTATCGGCTGACGCTCCGCGATCAGGCGATCGCCGACCGCGCGCTCGCGGACTTCCCCGCGCCGTACCGGCGCCTGGACACGGCGATCGTCGAGGCGCTGATCCTGACCGGCCCGCTCGGTCTCAGCGAGGACGACATCTCGCACTTCCGTGGCCTGGGCTACTCCCGCAGCGATGCGGAGGCGGTCGAACTCGTGACCGCCGGCAGCTACGACGTCGCGTTCTTCCTGCCCGGCGCCACGGTCGCGCAGATCGGCGAGATCGCAGCCGCCGGCGTGAACATGCCCCCGAAATCCACCTTCTTCACACCGAAGGTCCCGACCGGACTCATCTTCAACCCCTTGGCATAATCGAACGACGATGATGAAAGCCACCGTCACCCGGCAGGACGCCTACCGCCACGCGGTGCGGATTCGCAGCCACGAGATGACCCTCGACGAGCCGGTGGAAGAAGGCGGTGCGGATGCGGGACCGAGCCCGCTCGAGATGCTCGCGGGCAGCCTCGCCGGCTGTGTCGCGGTGACCATCGAGATGTACGCGACCCGCAAGGGCTGGGATATCGGAGGCGTGGAGGTCGAGTGCGATTTCACCCCGGCTGAGCGCGGGACG
>WLNG01000032.1 GCA_009699915.1 Actinomycetota bacterium | reverse complement strand
CCAGGAAAGTCGTCGAGGATCGACGTTGTCATCGCCTTGTCGCGGCGGGTGCGGTGATGGCCGATCGCGAAGCGGTGCGCCTCGTCGCGCACCTGCTGCAGCAGCTGGAGTCCGGCGGTCTCGTGCGCAAGCAGCACCGGCGCGCGGCGACCGGGGAGGAAAACCTCCTCGATGCGCTTGGCGAGCGAGGCCACGGCGACCCCGCGCTCGCGGAAATCCTGGAGCACCTCCAGGCCGGCCGCGAGCTGACCGCGGCCGCCATCGATCACGATCAGGCTCGGCAGCGTGGCGAACGACTCGTCGTAGGCGGGATCGTGCGGGCTGAGCTCCGTCTGGCTCTCCCAGTTGCGGATCCTGCGCGTGAGCACCTCGCGCATCGCGGCGAAGTCGTCGGGGACGCCATCCTCCAGCGTGCGGATGTTGAACTTGCGGTAGTCGCTCTTCTTCGCCGCGCCACCCTCGAAGACCACCATCGAGGCGACGGTGTGGGTGCCCATGAGGTTCGAGATGTCGAAGCACTCGATCCGCAGCGGCAGCATGTCGAGCCCCAGCGCCTGCTGGAGCTCGTCCAGCGCCTCGACCCGGCGCTGGCGACGGCGCTCGGCCTGCAGGCGGTCGGCCTCCAGCGCGAGCCGGGCGTTGCGCTCCGCGAGCTCCAGCAGCTTGCGCTTGTCACCGCGCTCGGCGGCGCGCACCTCGACGCTTGAGCCGCGACGCTCGCTCAAGGCCTCGGCGAGTGCCGCGCGCTCGTCCTGCGGCAGTTCGCCCTGAACGATCAGCTGCGGCGGGATCGCCGGGCGGTCGGCGTAGTACTGCACGAGGAACTCGCGGATCACCTCTCCCGCTGCAAGCTCGCCGGGGTTGTCGAGGTAGAAGGATTGGCGGTCGGCGAGGATGTCGTCGCGGACCTGGAAGACCTGGGCGTTGGCGTCGGCGCCCTCGACCGCGACGGCGATCACATCGAGCGACCCAACGCCGTCGTTGGCGACGCGCTGGCGCTCGAGCAGCGTGCGCATCGCCGTCAGGCGGTTGCGCTCACGCGCGGCCGACTCGTACTCCTGCGCCTCGGCCGCGGCCTGCATGCGGCCCTCGAGGTCACGCTCGATCTCCCGGTAACGGCCGGAAAGGAAGGAGACGACGCCGTCGATCGAGCGCTGGTACTCCGCAGCCGTGACCTTGCCGACGCACGGAGCGCCGCAGCGGTTGATGTGGAAGTCCAGGCAGGGAGAACCGGAGCGCCGGCCCGGCTCGGTGCCGGTGCAGGAGCGCAGCAGGAAGATGCGGTTGAGCACCTCGAGCGTCTCGCGGGTGCGCCGCGCGCTCGAATACGGACCGAAGTAGAGACGCGAACGACGGTGGCGCTCGCGCGTGACGTAGACGCGCGGGAACTCCTCGTCGGTGGAGATCGCGATGTACGGGTAGCTCTTGTCGTCGCGCATCTGCACGTTGAACGGCGGCAGATGGCGCTTGATCAGCTGGTTCTCGGCGATCAGCGCTTCGGTCTCGCTGCCCAGCGCGAGCACGTCGATCGTGTGTGCGAGCGAGACCATCTCGACATCTCCGCGCGTGATCGGGCTGGAGAAGTGCGAGGCGACGCGCTTGCGCACCGAGCGCGCCTTGCCGACGTAGAGGACCTCGCCGTCGGCTCCGATGAAGAGATAGACGCCGGGTTCGTCTGGAAGCGTGCGCCGACGCTCGGCCAGGCGGTCCTGGCGCTCCTGCTCGGCGGCGCTGTCGGGGGCGGCTCCCACCCCGTCGAGGATACGGGCGCCCGGCGTGGCCGTCAGGCGCCGCGGAAAGGCTCGAGCGCCGCGAGGACCGTCTCGGGGATCGGCGTCTTCTTCCAGGTCTTCGCATCGACCCAGACGTAGCGCAGAGCCCCCTCGGCGAGCAGCTCGCCGGCGCGCGATGCGGTCACCTTGATCTGCATCGACGTCGTGCCGACAGCGGTGATCTCGGCGGCGAGCTCGAGCTCATCGTCGTAGCGCGCGGACGCGAGGAAGCGCACGTTCAGCTCGGCGACGACGAAGTCCACCCCGTGCGTCTCGATCATCCCGAAGTAGCCGCCCTCAGGGAACGCCTCGCGCATCATCTCCGCGACGGTCATGTCGAAGTACGTCACGTAGTGCGCGTTGAAGACGATCCCCTGCGGATCGCACTCGTGGTATCGCACGCGGAAGGTCCAGCGCAGCGGGGCCATGGGGCGCAGTCTGCCGCAGCGGCGCCTGCCGCGCAGCGGCGCTCACTCGATCAGGCGCACCCGGGCTCCGCCGAGGTCGCCGCCCCCGATGATCACGAGCACGCGCCGGACATAGGAGCGGGTCTGCGCAATCGGCGGGATGCACATGCACGCCGCAACGCGCGCGAGCCCCGCGTGCGTGGCGGCGAGCGCAAGCGGGACCGAGCCCAGGCGCCGCAGCAGATCGCGCAGTCGCCGGGCGCGGGCCTCGATCGGCGGCGTCGCAGCGAACCCCGACTCCACCTGCAGCTGCGCGGCGAGCAGCGCGGCGCCGACGCCCCAACGGCTAGCGGCACGACGCAGCCCCGGCGCGAAGCGGGCGGGCACGTACGACGGCACAGCCCCGTCCCCGCCGGAGCGGGAGCGGAAGCCCACCGACGCGCTCGCCGGTGATCCGGTGAAGCCGTAGTGCCACGGTTCCCACGGATACCGCAGCAGGAAGCCGAAATCCCCGGCGTGGCGCAGCAGCCAGCCGTAGGCAGCAACCGGTCCGAGATCGAGTTCGGTCCCGAGGCGGTGGAGCGAGCGCCCGGGCGGGGCGACCCACTTCGGGTTCGGATGGGCAGCGAAGAGCGCAGCCTGCTCGTCGTAGGTGCGAAAACCGCTCACCACCACAAGGCGGTGGCCGTCTCGCGCAGCCGCGACAGCCATGCGGTCGTAGGCGAGCGCGACATCGGGGCGCATCGGGTGCCCATCGCGCTGGGCGAACGGGCCCCGGTACTGGCCATCGCCGAGGTCCTCGGCGAAGAGCGGCGCCTGCGCCCTGGCCCGCACCGTGGCAGGGATCCGAACCCCGCCGGGCAACGCGATCGACCCTCGCGCGACGACGCGCACCTCGGCCGGGAGCGGTCCGGCATCGAAGCTCACCCGCGCATCCGCAACGCCGTTCGCCAGCGCGGCCTCCCGAGCGACCTGTTCAGCCCGGGCTAGAACTGCAGCTCGAGCCGATGCATCCACGAGCAGGCGAGGACGCAGATCGGCGAGCGCCCGCGCACCGGCGAGCGCTGCGAGCTCGACGCCGCGGCGGCGCTCGCCGCGCTCGAGCAGCCCGGCACCCACCCAGGCGAGCGCGATTGCGCAGCCGGTCAGCAGCAGCAGGCCGCCGAGCAGCGCGGGGAGCGCTTGGCCACGATCACGGGCGGGGCTCAAGGGCCGACCCCGAGCAGAGCGAGCGCCGTCACCGCACCGGAGGGCGGGCGCAGCAGATCGGCGTTCCGGCCGTCCCGCCTGAGGCCATCGAGCGCGAGGCGGCAGATCGGATCGTCCTCGCTGCCGACGAGATGCACGACACCGGCGTGCTGCAGCAGCACCTCCCCCTGCTCGCTGCGCGGGCCGCAGCAGGCAACGACGCAGGGCGCCTCCCCGGCCGCCGTCGAGAGCCACAGCGCAGCGGGCAGAGGCTCGTCGGTTGGCAGGGCGATGCGGACGAGCCGCCCGCAGGCGGCAGCCACCTGACCCTGCTGCGCAAGTTCCGCGGCGAGCCGCGCTGCTGACGGCGCCGCGAGGACCCTGGCCTGCCGACCAGCGTCGGCGCAGCCGAGCGTGAGGATCAGCGCCGCGCCGCCACGCCGTCGCGCCAGCCGAAGGGCGACGCTGGCCGCGGCGGCCGGCGCTGTCGCCGCCGTGCCAAGCACGAGGGCATCGAACGCACCGCTCACGCAGGCGGCCCGCCGTCGGCCGTGGAGCGCGCAATCAGCAGCCGCGCCACGCCGGGAAGCAGCGCCGGCGGCTGCAGCATCACGGTCACCCGTCGCGCGCGTACCTGGACGCTAATGCGACCGGCGGCCCAGCCGGGCAGCGCTGAACGTACAGCCGGTTCGGCGGCACGGCCCTGCAGAAGCGCCTGCGCGCCGGCGCCGGCTGCGTGTCCGGCCAGCTCGCGGCAGACGCCCGCCGCCAGCGCCTGACCGGCGGCGAGCGCGATGACGAGCACGAGCGGCACTAGGGCGAGGACCTCCACAGCGGCTTGGCCCGTGTCATCCCTCACGGCCGGCTCACCCCTGCCGCGACCGTCGCAGTTCCCAACCTGCGTCCCCCGAGCACGGAGAGAACCGGCAGGCGCACGGTCACCCGCGCCCCCTGCTCGCGCACGCGCACGCGCGCCCGAACGGCACCGGGAACGGCGAGCCGGGCCGCGGCGCGAGGATCGCCCCCGACCTGCGCAGCGCGAGCTCCGGCGCGGGCGGCGCTCGCGGCAAGCCACCAGGTGCGGCCTGCGGCGACCGCCTGCCAGCCCGCCAGCAGCAGCGCGGCGATCAGCGGCAGCAGCGCGACGAGTTCAACCGTCGCCTGTCCGTGATCGCGCCCGCGCCGTCGCATTGCCCCAGCCTGGGCCGGGCGGCGTCACAGGGCCACTGCAGGTCCGCGCACGGACCGCGCAGCGGGAGCGTCAGGACAGGCCGCGCATGTCGCGCACCACGAGCACGATCGCCATCGCCGCAGCGATGAGGATCGCCACGAAGGCGAGCGTGCCTAGGCCGGTGGCGGTCAGGCCGCTCGACCCGGCGAGCGCCAGGACAAGCGCCCCGATGGCGCCGTAAAGCAGCGTCCGGCGCCCGGCGTCGAGCGTTTCGATGTCGAGCGCGAAGCGCCGGCGCAGGAGCGTGAGCCCCCAGACGAGGATGGCGATGAAAGCGACCTCGAGCGTGCGGTTGATGATCGCCGCGACGTCGCCCCCTCCCGGCAGGAAGGTGAAGGCCGCGCCGACCGCGAGGATGATTGCGACGTTGCGAGCGGTGCTCACGCCGGGAGGCGGGTCGCCTCGGCGACCTCGGCCGCAGGAGCGGGCGCGAGATCTGCGGGCGGAGCGTCCGGCACGAGATCCACGCCCGGCGCGATCTCGGCTGCGAAGCGGTAGCCGACGCCGAAGTGCGTGTGGATGTAGCGCCAGTCCGGCGAGACCTTCTCCAGCTTCTGGCGCAGCTTGCGCACGAAGACGTCGACCGAGCGATCGCCGCGGGCCATCGCATAGCCCCAAACCCGCTGGTAGATCTCCTCGCGCTCGAGCACGCGCCCCTGGGCCCCCGAGAGCAGCTCGATCAGCTCGAACTCGCGACGGGTGAGGTCGACCGAGACCCCGGCGACGAAGGCTTGGAACTGATCGGCGCGAATCTCGAGTTCGCCGACCGCGACCGGCGCCGCGTCCCTGCGGTTCTCGGCGCGCTTGCGGCGCCGCACGACGGCCTCGACCCGAGCGATCAGCTCCTCGGGGTGGCAGGGCTTGGTGAGCCAGTCGTCGGCTCCCAGACGCAGGCCGCGCACACGCTGGGCGACGGTCGAGCGGCCAGAGCAGACCACGATGCCGATTCCGGGCAGCTCCTCGGCGAGCTGCTGGAGCTCATCCCAGGCCTGCGGGCCGAAGAGGGCAAGGTCGACGACGATGGCGCTGACGCGCATCGCGACGATCTCGGCGACCGGCACCGGCCCCGTGAGGACGCGGTACTCCCAATCGAGCCGGTCCATACGATTGGTTAGGACCTTCAGGAAGCCGGAGTCGTTGTCGATGACCGCGACACGCAGCGGCCCTCCGGCAGGTACTGCGCCCGATCGATCGCTGAGAGGCGCGGCGTTCCACGTGCTCATTTCATCGCGCATTCTACGGATCCGGCGGCGGAACCTTGCCGGAACGGGAAAATCTTCACCGCTCGTTCGCAAGCGGATTTCCGCAGCTTGCGGGAGCGGGAGCTCAGGCCGACGGGGTGTCGGCCTGAAATTCGCGGAAGAGCCCGGTCTCAACGAAGATCACCTGTTCACCGACGCCGACCGCATTGTCCCCGAGGCGCTCAAGCGCGCGGGCGACCATCGTCATCACCATCGCCCACTCACGCTGGTCCTCGGTGCCGCCGGAGGTGACAGCCAGCCGGAACGCCTCCTTGTTGAGGCGATTGATCTCGCGGTCCTGCCGGGAGAGGTCGGCAGCCAGCGCGACGTCGCGCGCCTGAAAGGCCAGACGACACTCGACCACCTGGGCCCGCGCCGCGACGCCCATCCGCAGGACCTTCTCCATCAGCTCCGGCACGATCGGCGGCTCGGTCCCCACGAGCGGGATCAGCTTCGCGATGTTCACCGCCTGATCGCCCATCCGTTCGGCATGCTTGATCACGTGGAGGAGCGCCGCAACCACGCGCAGGTCGGTCGCGACCGGCGCCTGCAGCGCCAGCAGCGACAGGATCCCCTGATGCACCTCGAGGTAGCGGCCGTCGATGCGGTCGTCGTCGGCGATCACGAAGGTCGCGAGCTCGACGTCCTGGCGCTCAAGCGCCTCGAGCGCCCGGTCGAGATTCTCGACGACCATGTCGAGCGCGCCGAGCGCCTGGTGCTCTAGCGCAGCGAGCTGGTCGTGGAACTGCAGGCGGGTCGCGTGACGGTCGGGCATCCGATCAACCGAACTTTCCGGTGACGTACTCCTCGGTGCGGGTGTCGTGGGGGTTCGTGAAGATCCTCCCCGTCGGCCCGTATTCGACAAGACGCCCGATGCGCCGGTCCTCACCGCCATCGAGATCCACGATGAAGAAGGCAGTGCGGTCGGAGACGCGGGCCGCCTGCTGCATGTTGTGCGTGACGATCACGATCGAGACCGAGTTCTTCAGCTCGTGCATGAGGTCCTCGATGCGCCCGGTCGAGATCGGATCGAGGGCCGAGCACGGCTCATCCATCAGCAGGACGTCCGGGTCGGTGGCGAGCGCGCGGGCGATGCAGAGTCGCTGCTGCTGACCGCCGGACATACCGAAGGCGTTGTCCTTGAGACGATCCTTGACGTCGTCCCAGAGCGAGGCTCGCCGCAGCGCGGTCTCGACCATCTCGTCCATGTTCCCCTTCAGCCCCAGGACGCGCGGGCCGAACGCGATGTTCTCGTAGATCGACTTCGGAAACGGATTGGGCTTCTGGAAGACCATCCCGATCCGCTTGCGCACCTGCACCGGGTCCACCCCCGGGCCATAGAGGTCATGGCCGTGGTAGAGCACCGTCCCCTCAACGGTCGCCGAGGGGATCAGGTCGTTCATGCGGTCTAGGCAGCGCAGGATCGTCGACTTGCCACAGCCGGATGGGCCGATGAAAGCGGTGATCTCCTTCTCAGGGACCTTCAGCGAGACACCGAGCACCGCCGGCTTGCCGGCGTAGCGCACGGCGAGATCGCGCGTCTCGAAGACCGGCCGCTCGATCGCGTTGTCAACGACCTCCGGATGGCTGACGGTGGGCGTCGGCACGGACACCGCCGCTGGGGCGGCGGGCGGCTCGGCGGGGATCTGCGGGTTCTCTGCCTCGGGCACGGTCTTCACCATTGTGTCGGAACGGCGGTCATCAGGGGACATGTTCTCTACCACCTGCGCTGGAAGCGGCTGCGCAGCCAGATCGCCACCGCGTTGAGAAGGACGAGGATCAGGAGCAGAACGACGATCGCGGCCGCCGCCTTGGCCTGGAAGTCGGAGTTCGGTTGCGAGACCCAGGAGAAGATCTGCAGCGGCAGCGCAGTGAACGGCGAGTCCAGCCCCGTCGGATTGAAGGCGACGAAGGTCGCTGCGCCGACGAGGATCAGCGGCGCCGTCTCGCCGATCGCGCGCGAGAGCGAGAGGATCACGCCGGTCGCGATGCCGGGGATCGACGACGGAAGGATCTGCCGCCAGATCGCCTGCCAGTGGGTGGCCCCGAGGGCGAGCGCGCCCTCCTTGATCGACGGCGGCACGGCCCGGATCGCCTCACGCGAGGTGATGATCACGACCGGCAGCACGACGAGTGCGAGGGTCAGGCCGCCCGCGATGACCGTGCGCCCGAGGCTCAGCGGGCCACGGACGATGTACGCCAGGCCGAGGATGCCGTAGACGATCGAGGGCACGGCCGCGAGATTTTGGATGTTCACCTCGATCGCGCGGTTCCACCACTTCGACCGGTCGGCGTACTCCTCGAGGTACAGGGCGGTCGCGACGCCGAGCGGGATGATCACCACGGCGACGACCCCCATGAGCCAGAGGGTGCCCCAGATCGCCGACTGGATCCCGGCGCGCTCGGGGAAGGCGCTCGGGAAGTTGTTGATGAAGTCGGCGTTGATCTGCGGGATCCCGTCGCTGCCGGTCGTCACGAGCAGGACGCCGAGCACGACCAGCCCGACACTCGTCAGCAGGATCAGGCAGAGGATGAATGCGCGGTCGCGCAGCAGCGATCCCGCGCCGCGCGATCCCAGGCCGGCGATGACGTCCTCCTCGGGCGCCGAGGCGCGGTGCAGGAGCGGGTCGAAGGCCATCAGTCGTACACCTGGCGGAAGCGGCGCACGAAGCGGATCGCGACCGTGTTGATCAGCAGCGTGATGATGAAGAGCGTGAAGCCGACCGCGAAGATCGCCTTGTAACCCGTGGAGCCGGTCGGAATGTCGCCCTTACCGGTCGCGCCGATGAAGGCGGTCATCGTCTCCATCGGATTGCGCGGATCGACCGAGGTGGTCGGGACCTGCCCGGCGGCGATCAGCACGATCATCGTCTCGCCGACGGCGCGCGAGGCACCGAGCACGATCGCAGCGACGATCCCGGAGAGCGCCGCGGGGACGACGACGCGCGTCGATACTTGGCGCTTGCTGGCCCCGAGGCCATAGGCCCCCTCGCGCAGCGACGAGGGGACCGCCGCCATCGCATCCTCGGCGACGGAGGCGACCGTCGGGATGATCATGACGCCGACGATGATGCCGCCGGCAAGTCCGTTGAAGACGGAGACGTCCAGATGGAGGATGTTGTTGAGGAGCGTCGGGGTGAAGAAGGTCAGCGCGAAGTAGCCGAAGACGACGGTCGGGACGCCTGCGAGCAGCTCGAGCGTCGGCTTCACGAACGCCCGCACCCGGCGCGGCGCGTACTCGCTCAAGTAGATCGCGGTCCCGATCCCGAGCGGAACGGACACGAGCATGCCGATCAGGGTGATCACCAGCGTGCCCTGCACGAGCGGACGCACGCCGAACTCGGGGTCCTTGAAGAGCGGGGTCCAGTTCGCGTCGGTCAGGAACCCTCCGACCGTGACGGCCTCATCCCGGAAGAACTGGATCGTCTCGCCGGCGAGTGAGAGCACGATCCCCAGCGTGATGAGAACCGACGTGGCCGCCGCAAGGAAGAGGACGGCCTTGATGACCTTCTCCCCCGAGTGGCGACGCGCGACGCCGAGCACCTCCTCGATGCCCGGCGTCGTGTCGCGTCCTGCTGCGGAAGATGCTTCCACGTGAGGCCTGGGGCTCAGGCGCCCTCAGCCTTGGCCAGCTCATCCTTCGACGTCTGGAGCTGGGCGTCGGTGAGCGGGACGATCTTCGCGATCTTGGCGATCTCCGCCGAGTTCGCGACGACGTAGTCGATGAAGCCCTTGACCTGCGGCTTCTCCGCCAGCGACTTCGTGTTGACGTACATGAACAGCGGACGCGAGAGCGGCTTGTAGGAGCCGTCCTGGATCGTCTGCTCGCTGGGCTTGACGCACCCGCCGCCGCCATCGACTGCGACGAGGTTGAGCTTGTCGGCGTTGCTCTCGTAATAGGAGAACCCGAAGTAGCCGAGCCCGGTCTTGTCGCCGGAGACGCCCTGGACGAGGACGTTGTCATCCT
>WLNG01000031.1 GCA_009699915.1 Actinomycetota bacterium | reverse complement strand
CTTGATCGGGCCGTGGTGCGTGAAGTCGAAGCGCAGGCGGTCGGGCTCGACCACCGAACCGGCCTGGTGCACGTGCTCGCCCAGCACCGTGCGGAGCGCGGCGTGCAGCAGGTGCGTGGCGGTGTGGTTGCACTGCGTCGCGTGGCGGGCGGCACGGTCCACGCTCGCCACCACGCGCTCGCCGACGGCCGGCGCGGGGCCATCGATCACCAGCGCCTGGTCATCACCGGCTCGCACGACGTCAACGACCCGCGCGAGCTGCGAGCCATCCGCAGCGCTGAGCACCCCGATGTCGCCGACCTGCCCGCCGCCCTGCGCGTAGAACGGCGACTCGGCCAGCTTCAGCAGCGTCCGCCCATCCTCCTGCGCGACGCCCTGGACGATCGTGTGGACGTCGAGCTCCTCATACCCGACGAACTGCACGGGATCGGCGCTGAGGTCACGAATGACCTCCTCTGCCCGGCCGACCTTGCGAGCGCCCGGGCCGGCTGCAGAGCGCGTCCGCTGCGCATCCATCAGCTCGGTGAACTGCGCGTCCTGCGCGAACGGCACACCGCGCTCGGCCGCGATCTCGCGCGTGAGTTCGATCGGGAATCCAAAGGTGTCATGCAGCCTGAAAGCGTCGGCCGCACCGAGAACGCCGTTCGCGAGCAGGTCGTCGAGCAGCTTCGTTCCCTGCTCGAGCGTGCGCTTGAATCCCTCCTCCTCAGCGGCGGCCCACTTCATGATCGTCGCTCGCTGCTCGACAAGCTCGGGATAGCTCGCACCCATCGTCTCGATCACCTGCTCGGCGTAGCTCGGCAGGAAGAGCCCCTCGATTCCGATCCGCGTCCCCTGCTGAATGGCCCTGCGCATCACGCGGCGCAGGATGTACCCGCGATCCTCGTTCGAGGGAACGACGCCGTCGCCGATCAGGAAGGTCATCGCCCGGGAGTGATCGGCGAGGATGCGCAGCGCCCGCTCATCGATCGTGCGCGTCGCAAGCTCGCGTCCGAGCTCCATCAGCGGCGCGAACTGGTCGGTCTCGAAGATCGTCTCGACGCCCTGCTGGATCAGCGCCATCCGATTGAGGCCCAGGCCGGTGTCGATCGAAGGCGCCGGCAGCGGCGTCAGCACCGGACCCTCAGGCGTCAGATCCTGATCGAACTGCATGAAGACCAGATTCCAGAACTCCAGGAAGCGCTCGTTCTCGCCGCCGGGAAGATCATCGGGCGCGCCGTACTCCAGGCCCCGGTCGAGGTAGAGCTCGCTGCATGGACCACACGGGCCGGTCGGGCCGGCCTGCCAGAAGTTCTCCGAGCGCGGGCACAGGACGATCCGCTCGCGCGGGACGCCCACGGCCTCCCAGTGCGCGATCGCGTCCTCGTCCGGCCCCAGGCCGAGCTCCTCGTCTCCCTCGAAGACCGTCACCCAGATGTCCGCGGGATCAAAACCGAACCCCTCGAGCGCGAGCGCCCAGGCCTGCTCGATGGCGCCCTGCTTGAAGTAGCCGCCGATCGAGAAGTTGCCGAGCATCTCGAAGAAGGTGAGATGACGCGAGGTATTGCCGACGTTCTCGATGTCGGTGGTGCGGAAGCACTTCTGGCAGCTGGTCAGCAGCTGCGCGGGAGGCTGTTCGATCCCGAGGAAGTACCCCTTGAGCGGGTGCATACCCGCCGTGGTGAGCAGCACCGTCTCGTCGAAGGTCGCCGGAACGAGCGATGCGGAGGGCCGCCGGAGGTGACCGGCGTGCTCGAAAAACTCCAGAAATCGCTCGCGGATCTCGTCCGACGTCATCGTCATCGGGCGATTGTCGCGCATCCAAGGACCCGATCGCCCTCAAGCAACACGGCGGTCTGCCCGGGCGCGATCCCCCAGACCGGCTCGTGGAGCTCCAGCATCTCTCCTACAAGCGTGCACGCGACAGGCTCTGCGTGGTAGCGCAGCCGCGCTGCGGTGACCTCCTCGGCAGGCCGATGCAGGCGCACACCGCTCACCCGAACCTGCGAGGTGAGCAGCCGCTGGCGAGTACCCACGGTAACGGTGTTCTCAGCCACGTCGGTCGCGATCACGTAGAGCGGATCGCCCGTTCCACCGCCGGAGCCCAGGCCGCGCCGCTGGCCGACGGTGTACCCGTGCGCACCGCGATGGCGACCGATCGTGGAGCCGCCCGCGTCAACGAGCCTCCCGGGTCGCGCATCGACTCCCCCGTGCCTGGCGAGAAATGCCTCGCGGGTCGTGCCAGCGAGAAAGCAGAGGTCCTGGGAGTCGGGCTGCCGGGCAACCGCGAGACCGGCCTCGGCGGCAAGTTCGCGCACCCGGTCCTTGGTGAGCGCGCCGAGCGGGAAGCGCAGACGCTCGAGGCTCGACGGTTCGAGCGCCGCCAGCATGTAGCTCTGATCCTTGGCGGCGTCCGCGGCGGCGCGCAGCAGCCCATCCTCGCCGACACGCGCGTAGTGGCCGGTCACCAGCGCCGCAGCACCGAGACGATCGGCCATCGCGATCATCGCATCGATCCGCACCTCGCCGTTACAGCGCACGCAGGGGTTGGGCGTGAATCCTGCCGCGTGGCCCGCGATCCACGGATCGACGACGCCGGCGCGAAACGCGTCGCGAAGATCGAGCGTGAGGTGTGCGATCCCGAGCTGGTGGGCGAGCGACCGTGCACGGCGCACAGCCACAGCCGAGCAACACGAGCCCTGCGCGTCATTGTCGGCGTCGCGCCACAGCTCGAGCGTGACCGCGACAACCTCGGCGCCCTCGCTGCGGGCGAGCAGCGCGGCGACAGCGCTGTCGACACCGCCGCTCATCGCGACGAGCAGACGCTGACCGTCCGCGGGGGGAGCGAGCGCCGCGGCATGGTGCGCGGCGGCGCCGAGCGCACCGGCCAGCGCGTCGGCGGCGAGCTCAGCCGCGTGGAGCTTGCCGGGACTCAGTCCGCCGAGGGCCTGCGCGATCTGATGGGTGCCGACACGCGCCGCGTCCAGCACCGGACGCCCGCGAACAAGTTCGACCGCAGCGCTCGCGGCAGCGCAGGTCGCACCGCATCCCTCAGCATCGAAACCGGCATCGACGACGTTCGCACCGCGCACTGCGAGATGGAAGCGCACGACGTCGCCGCACGCACTGCCCCCAGCGATCGCCGTGTGCGAGTCAGCGGGAACGACTCCACTGCCCTGCGGGAAGCGCAGATGCTCCTCGAAACGCTCGTCGGCCATCGCGGCCGAGTCTAGGCTGAGAGCGGCTCAGCCCGCGACGCGTGCGCGCCGCACGTCGACGATCGCCTGGGCGATCTCGGCGGCGGTCGTGTAGCCGACGATCGGCTGCACCCGCCGCGACGGGGCGATCACGAGCACGGTCGGGGCCTGGGCGACCTTCGCACTCGTCGTGAAGCCGGGGTACGCACCGACCTGACCGATCGGTGCGACGTGCAGCACGACGCGCTCATGGCCCGCCACCGCATCTCCGGATGCCCGCACGACCGCGGAGCTGACCGTCGAGGTGTTGCGGAAGACGAGCACGACGACGTCGCCGCGTTCGAGCGCAGCGACGAGCGCAGCCTGCTCGGGGAATGCGCGGTCGTCGCTCTGCGCGCCGGTCTGAGCGGGATCCTGCCCGGCGGCACCGGTAGGAGGCGTCGTGGTCGGCTGCGCGGCCGGCTGGGTGCTGGTGCCGTTCGCGGCGTCAGCCGCGGCCTGCTCGCTCTTCGCGGCTGACCCGTTGGCGGCATCGGTCGCTTGCTGGGCGTTCGTGACCGCGTTGTTCAGCCCCTGCGTCGGGAGCGGTGCGTCACCGCCGTCGGACTTCGGGCGCAGCGCGACGAACCACAGCACCAGGAGCAGGAGCACGGCGACGAGAGCGATCCTCAGGGGCGGCGAAATCTGCTTCACAAGCCTCCCATCGGCGCCGCGACGGCCTCGCTTGAGCGCCGGTCGGCGCCGCGCTCAGGCCCCCGTCGCCGGCGGCGTCGTCAGCGACTGCAGCCCGAGCTCGCGCAGCTGGCGTGCATCGACCGGCGCCGGCGCGCCCGTGAGCGGATCGGCTCCGCTGGCGGTCTTGGGGAACGCGATCACGTCGCGGATCGAGTCGCGCCCGCTGATAATCGCCGCGATGCGGTCGATGCCCATCGCGATTCCCCCGTGCGGCGGGGCGCCGAAGCGCAGCGCCTCGAGTAGGAACCCGAACCGCTCCTGCGCCTCATCGGCATCGAGTCCAAGGTGCGCGAAGACGGCGCGCTGCACCTCAGGGGTGTGAATGCGGATCGAGCCGCCGCCGATCTCAACGCCGTCGAGCACGAGGTCGTAGGCGCGCGAGAGGACGCTCTCGGGATCGTCGAGATCCCCCCGCGGTGCGGTGAACGGATGGTGCAGCGCCGCCCAGCGTGGTCGCGCCGGCGTCGACTCGTCACGCTCGAACATCGGGAAGTCCGTGATCCAGAGCGCGTCGTGACGACCCTCCGGGATGAGTCCGAACCGCTCGCCGAGATGCAGGCGCAGCGCGCCGAGCGAGGCGGCGGCGGTCTTCGGCTGGTCCGCGACGAAGAGCAGGAGATCGCCGTCGGTGGCACCGAGTTCGGCGTTGACCGCGGCGATCTGCTCGGGCGTGAAGAACTTCGCCAGATTTCCGGCCCAGCCCCCCGCCTCGACGTAGATCGGGGCCACCGCCTTCGCGCCGTGGATCTGCACGACCTCGTTGAGGCCGTCGAGCTCCGAGCGCGACATCTCGCGCGCGCCCGCATTGAGCGCCCGCACGACGCCGCCGGAGTCGAGGACGCCCTGGAAGACCTTGAAGTCGCTTCCCGCGACCAGCGCACCGACATCATGGATCTCCAGGCCGAAGCGCGTGTCTGGGCGATCGTTTCCGAAGCGCGCGACCGCCTCGTCGTAGGAGAGCCTGGGCCACGGCGCAGCGGGAACCCCGAAGCCGGTCGCCTCAAAGACGGCGCCCATCACCGCCTCCATCGTCTCGATGACGTCGTCCTCCTCGACGAAGGCCATCTCGAGGTCGAGCTGGGTGAACTCCGGCTGGCGATCTGCACGCAGATCTTCGTCCCGGAAGCAGCGAGCGATCTGGTAGTAGCGCTCGTAGCCGGCCATCATGAAGAGCTGCTTGAAAAGCTGCGGCGACTGCGGGAGCGCGTAGAGGGTTCCCGGCGTCAGCCGGCTCGGCACCAGGAAGTCGCGTGCGCCCTCCGGAGTCGAGCGGGTGAGGATCGGCGTCTCGAGCTCAAGGAAGTCACGACGGTCGAGTACCTCCCGCATCGTGCGCACGATATGCGTGCGCGTCAGCATGGCGTCGAGCATCCCCTGACGGCGCAGATCAAGCCAGCGGTAGCGCAGGCGCAGCGTCTCGTCGACCGGCGTGTCCTCGTCGATTGCGAAGGGCGGCGTCTCGCTCTCGGCCAGCGACTGCGCCTCGACGACCGCGACCTCGACCTCGCCGGTGGCGAGGTTCGGGTTGACGTTCACAGCGTCGCGGCGCTCGACCGTCCCCCGGACGGTGACGACATGCTCCGGACGCAGCGCCTCGGCGAGCGCAAAGGCCCCGCCCGCGGACTCCGGATGAAAGACCAGCTGGATGAGCCCCGACCGGTCGCGCAGATCGATGAAGATCAGGCCGCCGTGGTCGCGTCGCCGGTGGACCCAGCCCGCGAGCAGGACCTCGTCCCCGGCCCGCTGCGCGTTGATCGTCCCCGCCCAGCTGTCGCGGAAGCGGTTGGGCTGCGGTGCCTCACGCATCGGCGTGCCTCCCTCGAAGCACGTACGAGATGACCGCCGACGCGCTCTCCAACGCCTGCTGTTCTCCGCTCTGCATGTCCTTCAACTCGATTCCTTCCGAACCCAGGATGGCGACGAAGGCTGCTCCGCAGCGGTCCGCCTGCTTGAACTGCCCCTTCAGCGACCGGCCGCCCAACTCGAGCTGCGTCGCGACTCCGGCGCGACGCGCATGCGCCGCCAGCGCGAATCCGGCGATTCGCGCGGCAGCAGTGCCATCGGCGAGCGCCACATACAGGTCACAGACCGGCTCGCGTGCCGCGAGGTGCTCCGCGGCGAGCAGGATGCGCTCGATTCCCGCAGCCCAGCCCATACCCGGGGTGGGCGCCCCGCCGAACTGCTCGGCGAGCCCGTCGTAGCGGCCGCCGCCGCCGACGCCGCTCTGCGCGCCCAGCGCGTCGCTGGTGAACTCGAAGACGGTGCGCGTGTAGTAGTCGAGCCCGCGCACGAGCGTGCCATCGACCTCGTATGGGACCTGCGCGGCATCGAGCATCTCGCGGACCGCGGCGAAGTGATCCAGATCCTCCGCCCCGAGGTGCTCGATCAGCAGCGGCGCGGACGCCATCACCTCGCGCGTTGCGGGATGGTCGCTGTCGAAGGCGCGCAGCGGGTTAAGGTCGATCCGCTCGCGAACTTCATCGGAGAGCCGATCCTCGTGGGCGCGCAGATGGGCTGTCAGCAACTCGCGGTAGCGCGCGCGGGACTCGTGCGATCCAAGGCTGGCGAGCCGCAGGCGCACGCCCGCGACCCCAAGGTCGCCCAGGATGGTGTGGAGCAGCAGGATCGACTCCGCGTCGACCGCCGGATCGTCGCTGCCGAGCGCCTCGGCGCCGATCTGCCAGAACTGGCGGTAGCGGCCTGCCTGCGCGCGCTCATAGCGGAAGCAGCTCGACAGGTACCAGAGCTTCACCGGCTGGGGCAGCTTGTGCATCCCGTGCTCGAGATATGCCCGCACGATCGGCGCGGTGATCTCCGGCCGCAGCGTCAACGAGCGCCCGCCGCCGTCCTCAAACGTGTACATCTCCTTCTGGACGATGTCGGTCGACTCTCCGACGGCCCGCTGGAAGACATCGGTCTGCTCGAACGCGGGCGTTTCGATCCTCCGGTACCCCGCCGCTTCGAGCGTCCCGCGCGCGACGGCCTCAACCTGCGCGCGCAGAGCCGCCTGCTCCGGCAGCACATCGAAGGTGCCGCGTGGTGCCTTGGGTCGTTCGCTCACGGGCTTGCGGGAAGCTCCTGCAGGAACGGGTTGGAAGCCCACTCGGCGCCGAGCGTCGTAGTGCCCATGTGGCCGGGCAGGATGACCGTCTCCGGGTCGAAACGTTCGATCAGCGAGGCGATCGAGTCGATCAGCGTCGCGTGATCGCCGCCGGGGAGATCGGTTCGCCCGACCGATCCCTGGAAGAGCACGTCGCCGGCGGCAAGGACCGTCGGGATGCCGGGGTGCGCCTCGTCGGCGCGGAAGGCGTACGTCACGTGACCGGCGCTGTGGCCCGGGGTGAAAACCACGTCGATCTCGAAGCCCGCAAGCTGCAGATGCTCACCGCCGGCGACGGTGTGCTCGGCGTCCCAGCTCTCGAAGGGGCCGACGCCCGCCCAGCGCACGTGATCCATGATGTTCGCGAGCACATCGACCTCGAGCTCCGGGCAGTAGACCGGGGCGCCGGTGGCGCGGGCGAGCGGCGCGACCGCTCCGACGTGATCGAAGTGGGTATGCGTCACGAGGATCGCCTCCAGCGAGGCCCCTGTCTCGCTCAGCGCTTCGAGCAGGCGCTCCGGCTCATCGCCGGGATCGACGATGACCGCGCTCGCGGCAGACGCATCGCGGCGCAGCAGGTAGCAGTTCTCCTGCACCGGTCCGACCGTGAAGCCGCGGACCTCCACGTGCTCAGGCGCCTTTCGGCCCCTGCCCGCCGGCGGCGCGCTTGCTCAGGCGGCGGCGGTGCAGCCAGAGGTCGAGGTAGTAGCTCATCGGAACGTAAACGACGAGCAGCAGAACCGAGACGGCAGCGGTCGAGGCCGGTGACTGGCCGAAGAACAGGATCATCGCCGCGACGAAAATCACGATCGCGATCAGCGAACGGTTGAAGGCTCCGCGCCACGTGGGCGGCCGGTCGAAGCGGTCCTGTCGCAGGCGCGGCCCGGAGCCCTTCGACCCTTTACGCTCGGCGTCCGTCGGCTTGCGTCCGGTGCGACCACGGGACTCGACAACGCCTGCGGCGTTGCCGCGGTGCTTCGTCTGACGCTTCTTCTTCACGCGGCTCATCGCGTCACAAGCCTAGAGCGTCCTCGAGGGTCGCCCGATGCCGGCACTCCAAGGCGTCGGGCCAGCCGTCGAAGGCCGCCCGCGGAGCGAGGCCGACGAGCTCGGTCGATGCCACCCGCGCATGGCCCTCGACGGCCGCGACGATCTCCGCCAGCGCGACGCGCAGAGGATCCTCGACGTTGACCGAAACCTGGGCGATGCCGCCGCGATGCGCGAGCTGCAGCCCGATCGCCCGTACCGCCGGAAGCCCTTCCTCGCCGCCGTCGCGAATCAGCGCGGCGATGCGGCGGGCCTCGGCGAGCCCAGCGGGAGGGGCCAGCTCGAGGTTGAACGCCACGAGCGGCGGGCGGGCGCCGACGAGCACGGCGCCCGCGGTCGGGTGCGCACGCGCAGGCCCGAAATCTGGCCGCAGTTCACCCAGCTCGAGGCGCCGCGCAAGCTCTGCGGGACCGCCGCGACGCAGCTCGGCGCGCGTGCGCCCACCCGCCAGCGCACCGTAGAGCAGCACAGGAAGGTCGAGCTCATCGGCGAGGCGGTCCGCAACGACGAGCGCCTCGGAGCATGCGGCGCCCTCACGGGCCGCGTCGAGATACACCACCGGGACGACGTCGACCGAGCCGATGTGCGGGTGCAATCCACCGTGCGCGGCGAGATCGATCTTCTCCACTGCTACTCCGGCTCCGGCGAGCAGTGCGTCGCTGAGGACCCGCGGGGCGGCGGCAATCGTGAACACCGCGCGATCGTGATCAGGGTCCGCATGCGGCTCGTGCGTCAGCAGCCGCGCTCCGGCGTGCGCGAAGGCCGCGGCAATCGCCACGAGCGTCTGCCGGTCGCGACCTTCCGTGACGTTGGGCACCGCGAGCAGCGCTGTGGGGGGATCGAAGGCGGTCGTCATCGCAGGATGGTCGCCCCGCACCGGGCTGCACCGCGCTACCATCCGGCGCCCCGCCGGAGTAGCTCAGTCGGTTAGAGCAGCGGAATCATAATCCGCGTGTCGGGGGTTCGAGTCCCTCCTCCGGCATCGCAAGGACAGCGCGAGGACCCGTTTGCGCCTGACCGGGGTCGTCTTTACGCTATCTAACTCAAGAAACCGCAGTCTGGCTCACGGCGAGAGTTGCACCGTCGGAGTCAGGTTCGCTCCCACCTCGACCGGCTTGAAGAACGGTGAGCTCGGGATCATCAGCAACGAGCCGTGGGACAGCACGATCGCGATGCGCGGATCTGGAATCCCCGATACGCCGCCAACGGGCCCCAAGGGTGACACCGGAGCGGCCGGAAGAACCGCCCGCCTGAGCCGCAACGGCACCACCATCGCCCGTGCACGCACGAGCCGGGGCGGGCGCATCGCCATCGGCACCCGCCGCCTGCGCGCCGGAACGTACACCCTGAGCGTTGCTGGCATCACCACCAGGCTGCGCGTGCGCTGACGCCGCAGCACAGGCCGACGCGTCATTCCGGCGCAACTCCGGGACACCCGCAGCGTTCAAGAACGTGTGCACCGCCTCCGGTCCCCCGCGACGGTCCCTAGCGTGATCAAGATGCGCCCCCTTGCGCTCATCGCCGCAGTCGCCTGTCTCGGACTCTCTCTCGTGGCCGGCGCCGCCGATGCACGATCCGGCCCGGCGACCGGCCGCTTCAGCGTGCCCGCGCCGCTGCGACTGAACGCCATGTGGATCTGGCAGCTCCCGAAGGCACAGGGCGGCGATGTCGCCGCGATCGGCGCGCGAGCGAAGGCCGCCGGGTTCGGTGCCGTCTACGTGAAGAGCGCCGATGCCGGCAACGTCTGGGCGCAGTTCACTCCGG
>WLNG01000030.1 GCA_009699915.1 Actinomycetota bacterium | reverse complement strand
GAGGATGCTGGGAGCGGCGCCGATCTCAATGCCGGCCGCCGCTGCACGCTGCGCCACTTCGGGGCCCTCGATCTCCCGGCCGAGGATCGCGCGCAGCAGTTCACCTGCGACCTCAGCAGATGCCGCCTCGGGCGCGCGCAGCCGCTCGACCTCGGCGGCGATGATCGTCGTGATCAGGCGCAGCGCGAGCGGATCGGCCTGCTCCTCTCCGTGGCCGCGCAGCCGCAGCAGGCCCACCTGCCGGTCGGCGATGCGCAATTCGAAATGTTGAACGCCCTCGCGCCCCGCGAGAATCGCCTGCTCCTCAGCGGGGGACGCGGCAGCGACCGCGAGGACATTCCCACCGCGATCGCTCAGGACCACGCTCGCGTCGAGCGCGCGGGCGGCGGCGCGAACGACCTCGGGGAGCCCGGCACCTGATCCCACCGCATCGGTGATGGCGTCGAGCGCCTCGAGGTCCAGCTCGCGCGCGCCGTGGGCCGGCGTTGTCATGGCCGCAGTCTAGGCGCCCGGTCAGTTCGCGAAGAACCAGACGAAGAGCGCGCCGACCGCGGCGCCGACCAGCATGCAGGCGAGCACCGTGTAGAGCGAGAGGAAGATCGCCGCGATCCGCTCCCACGGACGCGCGTACGCCTGCCAGGCCGGCACGGCGAGCAGACCGACCCAGGCCGCGACGATGAAGACCGCGCTGCATGCGGCGACCAGGACGATGATCGATTCATTGCTCATGCTGGCGGCGGCTCCGAACGTTCATTCTGGCGCACGAAGCCGACGATCAGCGCCAGGATCGCCACGAGACTGAAGCTCATCGCGGCCGCGCCCCAACCGCCGAAGACGTCCGCGGCCCAGTGAACGCGGAGATAGAGCCGCGTGAGCCCGACGACGAAGGCGATGACGACCGCCACTGCGATCGGCCACCAACGCCCGCGCAGCGCCGGGACGACGCGCACGGCGACCAGCGCCAGCGCGACCCAAGCGACCGCGTAGGCGGCATGGCCCGACGGATAGGAGTAGGGGCCGACGTCGAGCAGTTCGTCGGCCGGGCGCGGGCGGTCGACCAGATGCTTCGCGAGGACGACCGCGCCGGTCGTCAGGGCCATGCCACCGGCGACCACCACTGCCTCAAGCACCCGGCGACGCAGGAGGAGCACGATCGCCGTGACCGCGCAGAGCGTCTCCATCACCCACGGTGAGCCGAGCCAGGTGATCGCCTTCGCGATGTCGATCGCCGTGGTGTTCTCGAGGTCGACCGCCCAGCCGTGAACGAGCGCATCGAGCGTGCCCGCGCCGCGCTGCTCGATGATGATCCAGTCGCCGAAGTACCCGAACGACCCGACCGCGGCGATCGCGAGCAGCACGGTGAGCTCGAGGCCAAGCTCACCGGGCGTCAGCCGCCGGACGAAGAAGAGCGCGGGGCCCCGCGCCCAGCGCAGCAGCGGACGGAGCACGCGCAAGCCTGGGCGATCGAGGATGCGCACCAGATCGCGCTCGAAGCGCTCCCGGCGCTCATCGTCCGCAAGCGTGCGCACCAGCACGACGATGCCCACGACGATCGCGATCGCGAAGCCGAGCCCAAGCGCGCCCTGCTTGGCGATCTTGAGCACTTGATCGAAGCTCTGCCAGAAGATGTAGCCGATCAGGATGAAGGTCGTCGACCAGAGGCCTGCACCGAGGACGTCGAACGGAAGGAAGCGCCGTAGGGGCATCCGCCCCGAACCCGCAAGGAACGGCGCAATCGCGCGCACGAGGCCGACGAACCGGCCGATGAAGATCGCCTTGCCGCCGTGCGCCTCGAAGAACGCCTCGACCTTCTCGAGCCGCTGCGGCGTGATCTGGAAGCGCGGTCCGTGTCGCACGAGGAAGCCGCGCCCCAGCCGCCGCCCGAGCGCATAGCTCGCACAGTCACCGAGCACCGCCGCCGTCCAGGTGATCGCGATCAGGGTGATGACCGAGATCTCCCCCTGCCCGGCGACGACGCCGCCGAGGATCATCGCCGTCTCCCCGGGAGCGATCAGGCCGACGAAGGCGCCGGTCTCCAGGAAGGCGAAGACCGCGACGAGCAGGTATGTCCAGGCGCCGAGCGTCGACCCGATGTCGGTCAGCACCTTCTCGAGGCTCGGCAGGTGCACCGCACCGCTGCCGTAGACGGCCAGCAGAGCGATCACGAGCACGCCCCCGATCAGCGTCGGCGGCTCGAGGTGCCGACGCCGCCGGACGAGCGCGAGCGCGATCAGCGCGGCGACAACGTACGGCCAGACCTTCACAAGGACACGTCCCGGAGCGAGAACGGGTACCAGGGCTCAACCGCGACCGGTCGCGGATCACGGTCCCCGAGCGCAGCCGCAGCGGCGCGGGCACCCTCCAGATCCGGATAGAGCCCGATGATCGTCGGGCCGGAGCCGCAGATCAGCGCATGGACCGCGCCGGTGGCGCGCACCTCCTCAAGCGCCGCTCCCAGCTCGGGGCGCAGCGAGAGCGCGGCGGGCTCCAGATCGTTGAGCAGCAGATCGCCGGGCGCGAGCGGCGACCCCGCTGCCAGCGCGGCCGCGAGATCGGCGCTGCGGGCCTCCAGCGCGGCGCCGCTGCGCGGCAGGCCGAGCCGGTCGGCCTCACGGAAGACGTCCCCCGTGGAGAGCCCGAACGCTGCTCGCAGGACGAGGATCCCGAATGGTGCCGGATCGGGCAGGGCGTGCAGGCGCTCGCCCGCGCCGGTCGCCAGGTAGCGCCGCGGTCGCACCTGCGCGGGCACGTCGGCGCCGAGGCCCGCGGCGATCTCGCGCAGCATCTCGTCGTCGTGCACGCTCGCCGCGCGCGCGGCGAGCCGCAGCACAGCTGCGGCGTCGGCCGAACCGCCGGCCATCCCCGCCGCGACCGGGATGCGCTTGTCGATCTCGATGCGCACGGCGGCACCCGTCCAGCCGGAGCGCGCCCGGAAATCGCGCAGCGCGGCCAGCGCGAGGTTCTCCCCCGTCACGCCCGGGCAGTGAACCTCGTCACCTGAGGCCCCGAGGCCGGCCGGCGTCAGCCGCACGCTGTCGCAGAGCGCGACAGGCTGCATGACGGTGACGAGTTCGTGGCGCCCGTCGCCGCGCACCGGGCCGAGCGTCAGCCCGAGGTTGATCTTCGCGGGGGCGATCTCGTGCAGGGCGCTCATGCCGCCGTCAGACGGGTTGCGAGTTCGGCGAACTCCGCGGGGGCCAGCCGTTCCGCGCGCTCATCTGCCGGGTGCCCCATCGCGACCAGCGCCTCGCGGGCGCGAGCGCGCACGTCAGGCCCGGGGATCGCGTTCGCGTGCTCGAGCGAGCGTGCGAGCGCCTTGCGCCGGTGCGCAAACGCCCCTTGAACGAGCGCGCGCAGGCCCGGCGAAGCCGCCGGTCCGGTGCGGGTGAGACGCATGAGCACGGAATCCACGTTCGGGACCGGATGGAAGACGGTCCGTGCGACGCCGCGCGCGACCCGTACCTCACAGGCGATCTGCGCGAGCACCGAGGGGACCCCGTAGGCGCCGGTCCCCGGGCCGGCGGCGAAGCGCTCGCCGACCTCGCGCTGGACCATCGCCACCCAGCGGGTGGCCTCGGGGAGCTCCTCGATCGTGCGCAGGATCGAAGAGGCGGCGATCCCGTACGGGAGGTTCGCCACGATCGCGGTCGGAGCGGGATCGAGCGCGGCCAGATCGAGCTTCATCGCATCGGCCACGTGCAGCGAGGTGTTGTCAAACGGCGCCAGCGCCTCCTCCAGTGCCGGAACGAGCGCGCGGTCGATCTCAACGACGTGCAGGTGGGCGCAGCGCGACGCCAGGTGCTCGCTGAGGACGCCAAGGCCCCCGCCGATCTCGAGGACGACATCGGCGGGATCGAGATCGGCGAGCCGCTCGATGACCCCGAGGATGTTCGAGTCGACGAGGAAGTTCTGCCCGAGGTCGCGCTTCGGCCGCACGCCATGCTCGCGCATCCTGCGCAGACTCGGCTGGGTGACCTCGGACACCGGGCCGCTCACCACCCGAACAGTGTCGCCGCGTTGCGCTCGACCACCCGGTCGAGCTCCTCATAGGTCATGCCGCGCCGCTCGGCCACGAAGCGCGCGGTGTGCACGACGAAGCCCGGCTCGTTGCGCTCCTTGCGTACCGGCTGCGGCGAGAGGTACGGCGCATCGGTCTCGACCAGGAGGCGATCCTCGGGGACCCGTTCGGCGGCCGCGGCAAGGTCGGCAGCGCTCGGGTAGGTGACGTTCCCCGCGAACGAGAACCACCAGTCAGGCTGCTCGATGCAGGCATCGAGGTTCGCGGTCATCGAAAAGCAATGCAGGATCACCCGCAGCCCGGCGGCGCGCTCGCGCAGCACGGCGAGCGTGTCCTCCTCGGCGGCGCGCGTGTGGATCACCAGCGGCCTGTCGAGCGCCCGAGCGAGCTCGATCTGGTGGTGGAAGGCCCGCAGCTGATCGGCACGCGGGGCGCGCTCGTGGTGGTAGTCGAGGCCCGTCTCCCCGATCGCCACGCAGCGCTCGTGCGCAGCGAGGCGCTCGAGATCGGCCTCGGCCGAAGCGTCGTAGCCCTCAGCGGCGTTCGGGTGTCGGCCGACCGCGGCGAAGACCTCGGGGAAGCGCTCCGCGGCGGCCAGGGCGCTGCGGTTGCTCGCCTCATCCATCCCGACCGTGAGCATGCGCGTGACGCCCGCAGCGCGCGCCGCTCCCACGAGCGCCTCGTTCTCCGGCTTGCACGAGTCCAGGTGGGTGTGGCTGTCGATCATCGCCGCGCCGTCAGGCCTCCCGCTTGGGGAAGAGCGGCGGATCGAGCGCCTGCACCGTGCTGACGCGACGGGCGCCAAGACGTGCCGCCTCGAGGGCATCATCCGGACTGCCGAGCGCCGCGAGCAGCCGCTCAGCCGTGGCGGGAAGCCACGGTTGGAGCAGCACCGTGATGACGCGCAGCCCCTCGGCGAGCGAGGCCAGGACGGTGTCGAGCCGGCCGGCCTGGGCGGGGTCCTTGGCGAGCTGCCAGGGCGCCTGCTCCTCGACGTACCGGTTGAGCCGCCGCACGCAGGCCCAGATCCCGTCGAGCGCCTGCGTGAGCTCGGCGGCATCGAGCAGCTCCGCGACGCGCACGTCGAGCCCGTCGAAGTCCGGGTCGAGGATGTCGTCGTGGCGCACCGCCGGGACGACGCCGTCGCGATAGCGCAGGATCATCGCCAGCGTGCGGCTCGCGAGGTTGCCGTACTCGTTGGCGAGCTCCCGCTCGTAGCGCTCCTCAAAGGCCCCCGGGGAGACCGAGCCGTCCTGCCCGAAAGAGACGTCGCGCAGGAGGTAATACCGCAGCGCATCGGAGCCGAAGCGGTCGATCACCTCGAACGGGTCGAGCGTGTTCCCGAGCGACTTGCTCATCTTCTCGCCGTCCATCAGCAGGAAGCCGTGGACGACGACATGCTCGGGCACCGGCAGGCCCGCGGCCATCAGCAGCGCCGGCCAGTAGATCGTGTGGAACTTGAGGATGTCCTTGCCGACGAGCTGGACGTTCGCCGGCCAGAACCGAGCGGTGAGGTCCTCGCCGGGCTCGGCGTAGGAGAGCGCGGTGTAGTAGTTCAGGAGCGCGTCCCACCAGACGTAGAAGACCTGGTCCGGATCCCACGGGACGGTGACGCCCCAGTCGAGCTTGCGGCGCGTCAGCGAGACGTCCTGCAGCCCCGCCTTGATGAAGGAGAGCGCCTCGTTGTAGCGCGAGCGAGGCCGCACAAAGTCGGGGTGATCGGCGAACAGGCGCTCGAGCGGCTCCTGGAACGACGAGAGCGCGAAGAACCAGTTGTGCTCGTGCTCCCGGACCAGGTCGATGTGATGGATCGGGCAGGTGTTCCCCTCGTCGATCTCGCGCTCGGTCTTGAAGTCGGCGCAGCGCGGGCAGTACCAGCCCTCGTAGGTGCCCTCGTAGGCGTGGCCGTTCTCCTTCACCTTTGTGAGCACCTCTTGGACCTTCGCCTTGTGTTCGGCGTCTGAGGTGCGGATGAAAAAGTCGTTTGTCGCGCCCAGCTGCGGCGCAAGGTCGCGGAAGCGCGCGAAGTTGCGATCGGCGAGCTCTGCCGGAGTGACGCCCTCGCGCTCGGCGGCGAGCTTCACCGGCTCGCCGTGCTCATCGGTCCCCGTGAGGAAGAAGACGTCCTCACCGCGCTGGCGATGGTGCCGCGCAAGGACGTCCGCAGCGATCGTCGTGTAGGCGTGCCCGAGGTGGGGCGCTGCATTCACGTAGTAGATCGGCGTCGTGACGTAGAAGGTGGCGCGGCCCATGTCGCCCGAACGCTAGTGGTTCAGGCGCCTGGATCCGGCGTTCGACCAGGCGCCCGCGCCATCAGCTCTCGCCGACCGCAGCCCGGTAGAGCTCGTTCGCGGGCCGCCCCGTGAGACCCCCGACGATCCGCGCCGCCTCCCGCGGGCGCGCGCCCGCCTCAATGAGCCGTCGGACCGCATCCTCGGCCTGCGCAGCCTCAGCCCGACCAGGCTCGGCGCCGCCGACGACCAGCACGATCTCGCCGCGCGGCGGCACCTCGCGGTAGCGCTCCGCGAGCTCGGCAGCCGAACCCCGCACAATCTCCTCGTGGAGCTTGGTGAGCTCACGGCAGACCGCCGCCGGGCGCTGCGGATCGAGCTGCGCAAGCAGCGCGAGGGTCGCGCCGAGTCGCCGCGGCGACTCGAAGCCGATGAGCGTGTCCTGCGTCGTGAAGGTCTCTTCGAGCTCGCCACGGCGGCGCGGCAGGAAGCCGGTGAACGTCCAGCGCTCGGCAGGCAGGCCGCTCGCGACGAGCGCGGTCAGCACGGAGCTGGGGCCGGGCAGCACCTCGACGGCGATCCCGGCGGCCACCGCCGCGCGCACCAGCACGATCCCCGGATCGCTGACGAGCGGCATGCCCGCATCAGAGACCAGCGCGACCGTCTCGCCCGCGAGCATCCGCTCGACGAGCTTGGGCGCCACGCGGCGCTCCACGTGCTCGTCATACCGCACCCGATCGGCCGACACTCCGTAGCGATCGAGCAGGATCTTCGTGGTACGCGTGTCCTCGCAGGCGAGCACATCGGCATCGCGCAGCGCCGCGAGAACGCGCAGCGTCACATCCTCGAGGTTGCCGATCGGGGTCGGGCATACGAGCAGTCGGCCGGGAGCGCTCACCGCGTGTGCTCCTCCAAGGCCAGCGCCGCCGCGCCCAGCATCCCGGCATCGGAGCCGAAGTGGGCCGGAACGATCTGCGCGACTTCGCGCAGCGACGGCATCGCCTCCGCCGCGACGACATCACGCGCCGGCCCGAGCAGCATCTCGCCGGCGGCGATGGCGCCGCCTCCGATGATGATCCGCTCCGGGTTGAAGACGTTCACGAGCGAGACGAGGCCCTTCCCGAGACGGCGCCCAACGAGCGCCAGCGCCTCGGCGGCGGCGGCATCGCCGTCGTGAGCGAGCTCGGTGACGAGCGCGCCGGTGATCGGGCGCCCGGCTGCAAGCTGCGCGCCCAACTGGGAGTCGGGGAAGCTGCGCGCGAGCTCCTCGCCCGCACGACCGACCGCACTGCCGGAGGCGTACCACTCCCAGTGGCCGAGCCCCGGGCAGCGGCCCTGGCACGGCGGACCCTCGAGCTCGACGACGATGTGGCCGAGCTCCGCGCCGCCGCCGGTCGCACCCCGCAGCAGCCGTCCGCCCGCGACGATGCCCCCGCCGATCCCGGTGCCGACGGTCACCATCAGGGCGTCATCGACGCCACGCGCCGCCCCGTGGCGCCACTCGGCGAGCATCGCGCAGTTCCCGTCATTGTCGATCGCGACGGGCAGTCCGAGACGCTCGGCCATCAGCGCCTCGAAGCGCACGCCCTCGAGCGGCAGGTGCGGGCACGCCGCGACGATGCCCGCCCGGCGGTCCAGGACTCCGGGGACGCCGAACCCGACCCCGGCGACCTCACCGGGGGCCGCCTCGGCGGCCTCGCGCACCATCTCGGCGAGCAGGTCGAGCAGCGCCGTAGTGTCCTGACCCTGGGTCGGACGCTGAAGTCGGTGGTGGACGGCGAGATCCTCGCCGACGGTTCCGGCGAGCGCCTTCGTCCCGCCGACGTCCACCCCGATGACGCACCGCGCGGCCATGGCGGGGAACATACCCATCGATGTCCTCCGCCCTTCCACCCGACCGCCCACCCGGCCGCCCCGAGTACCGCGTGCGCCGGGCGCGACCCGGATGGCTCGGCCCCGGGGCGCAGACGGTCGTCGACCTACGCGAGCGCGAGCGCCCGGCCGGAGCCGACGGACCGCCCGATCGACACAGGCGGCGCCGGCGGCCCCCGCGGCTCAGGCCGCTGCGCCTCCTGCGCTGGATCGGGATCGCGCTCGTCACGTGGATGGCGCTGTCGCTCGTGCTCTTCCTCGTCAGCGCCCAACTGCGTCAGGACCGCGTCGATGCGGCGACGAAGGACGCGCTCACCTCGGCCGGACTGCCGATCGTCTCTGCAACGACCGTGCTCATCCTCGGTTCGGACCAGCGGCCACGAGGCACGCGCGAGCCCGGAGCCCAAACCTCCGGCCCCAGCCGCTCGGACTCGATCCAGCTCCTGCGCGCGGGCGGCGGCCACAGCGCGAAGCTCGCGATCCCGCGTGACACGGTGGTCAATATTCCCGGGCACGGGCTGAACAAGATCAACGCCGCCTACGCGATCGGCGGCACGGCGCTCGCCGTTCGCACCGTACGCGAGTACCTCGGCATCGAGATCGACCATGTGATCGTCGTGGACTTCACGCGCTTCCCGCGGCTGATCGACGCAATGGGCGGGATCGACTACACCGGCGGCTGCGTCGTCTCGCGCATCAACGGCGGATTCCGCAACGGCGGCTACACGCTGCGCCTCAAGGCCGGGACGACGCACATCGATGGCCGGCAGGCGCTCGCGCTCTCGCGCACACGGGAGAACCTCTGCAACCCGCGCGAGAACGACCTCACCCGCGCTCGCAGGCAGCAGAAGGTGGTCGCCGGCATCCGCTCACGCGTGCTCTCACCGGTCGGGTTCCTGCACTGGCCGATGATCGCCTGGCGTGCACCGGCAGCGATCACGTCCGACATGGGGGCCGCCGGGCTCTCCGGGCTGCTCGCGACGATCGCGACGAGCGGGAGCGCCCCGGTCCGCGTTCTCAGGCCAACAGGGGCGGTGACGCTGCCCGACGGCGGCGCGGGGCTGACGGTCGCTCCCGCGGCCCGGCAGCGGCAGGTTCAGCGCTTCTTGAAGGGCTGACGCGCGAGCGCTACTGCTTCGCCGGGGCCTTGGGCTTCGCCTCAGCCTTCGGCTTCGCGTCGGCCTTGGCCTCGGGCTTCGAGTCGGCACGCTTCTCCGCGGTCTTCGCGTCGTGCTTATCGGCGCCGTCCTTCGCAGACTTCTCAAGCTCTCGATTCCGACGCTTGGTGCCGTAGTCGGTGTTGTGGAAGCCCTTGCCCTTGAAGTGGACGGCGATCGGGTGGAAGACCCGATCGACGGGTACGCCGGTCTCCGGATCCTTCTTCAGCGGCGGATCGGACATCTTCTGCATGACCTCGAAGGTCGAACCGTCAGGGCGGCGATATTCGTAGATCGGCATGGAAATCTGAGTATAGGAGCGCCGGCCCGCCTCGATACGCGCTTCCGGGCCTCCCCACTAGCATCCGACGCCATGCCCGAAGACGTCGTGACCATGGACAAGATCGTCGCGCTCTGCAAGCGCCGCGGCTTCATCTTCCCCTCTTCGGAGATCTATGGCGGCCTCGGCTCGACCTACGACTATGGGCATTACGGGGTCCTGCTGAAGACGAACGTGAAGAACGCCTGGTGGCAGGCGATGCTCAGCCGCGAGGACATCGTCGCGCTCGATTCCGCGATCCTGCAGCACCCGCGCGTCTGGGAGGCCAGCGGCCACATCGGCGGGTTCAGCGACCCGATGGTCGACTGCCGCACCTGCAAGGGGCGCTTCCGCGCCG
>WLNG01000003.1 GCA_009699915.1 Actinomycetota bacterium | reverse complement strand
GTGAGGAGCTCGAGGGCGTGCCCGGGCTGCCGCCCAAGGTGGCGCGCGACCTCCACGCCCATCTGCGCCGCCCGACAGCCTGAGACGTCGCTCGGCTAGCCTCTGCTGACGGCCGTCCGTCGCGGGCGGCGATACTCGAACCACACCGGAAGGACCTCATCCCGCCATGTCCGTACGCGTCGGCATCAACGGTTTCGGCCGCATCGGGCGCAACGTCCTGCGCGCCGCGAAGGCTGCGAACGCCCCGATCGAGTTCGTCGCGGTCAACGACCTGACCGACCCGAAGACGCTCGCCCACCTCTTCAAGTACGACTCGATCCTCGGCCCGTACCCGGGCGAGGTTGAGGCGACCGACGGCGGCATCCTCATCGACGGCGTCGAGCTGAAGGTCTTCGCCGAGCGCGACCCCGCCGCTCTCGACTGGAACTCGGTCGGCGCGCAGATCGTGATCGAGTCGACCGGGTTCTTCACGAAGCGCGACGACGCCGCAAAGCACCTCGGCGGTTCGGTCGAGAAGGTCGTCATCTCGGCGCCCGCGAGCGGCGAGGACCTCACGATCGTCCTCGGCGTGAATTTCGACCGCTACGACAAGGCGCAGCACCACGTGATCTCGAATGCGTCCTGCACCACGAACTGCCTTGCGCCGTTCGCGAAGGTCGCCAATGACACGGTCGGCATCGTCCACGGCCTGATGACGACGATCCACGCCTACACCGGCGATCAGAACCTCCAGGACGGCCCCCACAGCGACCTGCGCCGTGCCCGTGCCGCCGGCGTGAACCTCGTGCCGACGTCGACCGGTGCCGCGAAGGCCGTCGGTCTCGTGCTGCCGGAGCTCAACGGGAAGCTCCACGGCTTCGCGATGCGCGCACCGGTGATCACCGGCTCGGTCGTCGACCTGACGTTCGAGGCGTCGCGTGAGACGACGACCGAGGAGCTCAACGCCGCACTGAAGGCCGCGGCAGAGGGCCCGATGAAGGGGATCCTCAAGTACACCGAGGATCCGATCGTCTCCTCCGACATCATCACCGACCCGCACAGCTCGATCGTCGACGCGCAGCTCACGTCGGTGCTCGACGGGACGCTCGTGAAGATCGTCAGCTGGTACGACAACGAGTGGGGCTACTCCAACCGGGTCGTCGAGCTCGTCCAGCAGATTCTCTAGGTGCGCACGCTCGACGACGTCGACGTCGCGGGCCGCCGGGTTCTCGTCCGGGTGGACTTCAACGTCCCGCTCGACGAGTCCCGGCAGATCACCGACGACACCCGCATCCGCGCGGCGCTGCCCACACTGGAGCGTCTGCGCGACGAGGGCTGCGCGCTGGTGCTGGCCGCCCACCTCGGGCGGCCGCAGGGGCCGGACCCCGCCTTCTCGCTGCGGCCGGTAGCCGACCGGCTCGCGCAGCTCACCGGCTGGGACGTGACGCTCGCGCCCGCCGTCGTCGGCCCGGAGGTCGAGGCGCTTGCGCAGGCGCTCGAGCCCGGCCAGGTCCTGATGCTCGAGAACGTCCGCTTCGAGCCGGGTGAGACGAAGAACGATCCCGCGCTCGCAGCCGCCTACGGGCGTCTCGTCGACGCCTATGTCGACGATGCATTCGGTGTCGCGCACCGGGCGCACGCGTCGAACACGGGCGTCGTCGGTGCTGTTCCGGTGAGCGCCGCAGGGCTCCTGCTGCAGCGCGAGGTCGAGACGATCGGCGCGATCCTCGCCGACCCCCCGCGCCCGCTGGTGGCGGTCGTCGGTGGAGCGAAGGTCACCGACAAGATCGGCGTCCTCGAGGCATTCCTGCAGCGTGCCGACGCCGTGCTGATCGGCGGCGCGATGTGCTTTCCGTTTCTCAAGGTCCAGGGGCACGAGGTCGGCGCCTCGCTCTGCTCGGACGAGGATCTCGAGCCTGCACGCAAGGTCCTCGCCGACGCGCAGGCCGGAGGTAGGCGACTGCTGTTGCCGGTCGATCTCATCCTCGGCGAGCGCTTCGCGGCAGATACGCAGCGCCGGGAGCTCGACGGCGTCGATGTCCCCGAAGGCTGGATGGGTCTCGACGTCGGCCCGCGGACCGCGCAGCTCTACGGCGCGGAGATCGCGCAGGCCGGCTCGGTCTTCTGGAACGGCCCGATGGGAGCCTTTGAGCTCGAGCCGTTCAGCGCTGGGACGCGCGCGGTGGCGGAGGCCGTCGCCGCCTGCCCCGGCACGACGGTCGTCGGTGGCGGAGACAGCGCCGCCGCGCTCGCCGTGTTTGGACTTGACGATCAAGTGACACACCTGTCAACCGGTGGCGGCGCCACCTTGGAGCTTGTGGAGGGGAAGACCCTCCCGGGCGTGGAGGCCCTGAGCTGATGTCCCGCACCCCGTTCGTCGCTGGCAACTGGAAGATGTTCAAAACCGTCGGCGATGCCGAGATGTTCATCAGCGGGCTGCTGCCTCTGGTCTCCTCCACCGAGGGCATCGAGGTGGCGATCTGCGTGCCGTTCACGACGCTCGGAGCGATGGTCGATTCGACGCGCGGCTCACGCGTGCAGGTCTTCGCGCAGAACATGCATCAGGAGGCCGAGGGCGCCTTCACCGGCGAGGTGAGCGCGCCGATGCTCAGCGACCTCGATGTCCATGGCGTCGTTCTCGGGCACTCCGAGCGGCGCGAGCTCTTCGGCGAGACCGACGCGGCGCTCGCCGAGAAGGTGCCGGCGGCCCTCGAGGCAGGGCTGCGCGTGATCCTGTGCTGCGGCGAGACGGAGGCCGAGCGCGATGCCGGCGAGATGGAGACGAAGCTTCGCCGCCAGGTCGAAGCGGGTCTTTCACAGGTCCCCGCCGGGCGCCTCGCCGACGTTGTGATCGCCTACGAGCCGATCTGGGCGATCGGAACCGGCAAGGTCGCCACGCCCGAGCAGGCGCAGGAGGCGTGTGCCTTCGTGCGCGGGGTCGTCGCGGGAATCGACCCGGCTGCGGCCGAGGCGGTCCGCATCCAGTACGGCGGGAGTGTCAAGCCTGAGAACACCGCCGAGCTGCTCGCGCTGCCCGACATCGACGGCGCGCTCGTCGGAGGCGCTTCGCTCGATCCGGCGTCGTTCGCTGCGATCGTCGAGGCGGGCCGCTCGTGACGCAGCCGGCGCCCAGCGCGGTGCTCGTGATCCTCGACGGCTGGGGCCTGGCGCCTCCCGGGCCGGGGAACGCGGTGGAGCTCGCGCGCACGCCGGTCTTTGACGGTCTCTGGGAGCGCTTCGCGCATACCGAGCTGATCGCCTGCGGGCGCGCCGTCGGCCTGCCCGACGGGCAGATGGGCAACAGCGAGGTGGGTCACCTGAATCTCGGAGCCGGCTCGATCCTGCGTCAGGACCTCACCCGCATCGACGATGCCGTCGCCGATGGGGAGCTCGACGAGAGCCCTGTGCTGCGCGACGCACTGCTCGGCGCCCCACGGGTCCATCTCATCGGCCTGGTTTCCGACGGTGGCGTGCATGCGAGCCTCGAGCACCTCGAGGCGCTGATCGCGCTCAGCCGCGACCTTGGCGTTCCCGATCTGGTCGTGCACGCCTTCACCGACGGGCGCGACACCTCG
This sequence comes from Actinomycetota bacterium, assembly GCA_009699915.1. Taxonomy (GTDB): domain Bacteria; phylum Actinomycetota; class Thermoleophilia; order Solirubrobacterales; family Solirubrobacteraceae; genus F1-60-MAGs163. The sequence continues at coordinate 14,235 of WLNG01000003.1, read as the reverse complement.
CCGACCGGCGGCGAGGGATTCCTGGAGCGGATCGAGGATCGCTGCCGGACCGCCGGAAACGCGCGCATCGGAACGGTCATCGGGCGCTACTTCGCGATGGACCGTGACCGTCGCTGGGACCGCGTCCAGCAGGCGTACGACCTGCTCGTCCACGGCCGATCCGAGCATCACGTCGCCCATGCGGCCGCGGCCGCGCGCGGCGCCTACGACCGCGGCGAGACCGACGAGTTCATCGCGGCCACGAGGGTCGGCGAGGAGGCGCACATCCGTCCGGGTGACAGCGTCGTCGCCTTCAACTTCCGACCGGACCGGATGCGCGAGATCACCCGTGCGCTCGCCGATCCCGCGTTCGGCGAGGTCGAGCGTGACGGTGCCCCGGTCGTCGAGCGCTACACCTGCCTGACGGAGTACGAGGAGGGGTGGCCCTACCCGATCGCCTTCCTGCCGGAGCGACCCAGCGTGACGCTTCCGCAGGTGATCGCACGGGAGGGCGGCCGCCAGCTGCACGTCGCGGAGACGGAGAAGTACCCGCACGTCACGTACTTCTTCGGCGGTGGCGAGGAGACCCCCCAGGAGGGCGAGCGCCGCGAGGTCGTGCCGTCCCCGCGCGACGTGCCGACCTATGACCACAAGCCCCAGATGAGCGCCCGCGAGGCCGCAGCGGCCTTCGTCGCGGCCTGGCGCGAGGAGTCGCCGCGCTTCGGGATCATCAACTTCGCCAACCCGGACATGGTCGGCCACACCGGCGTCATCCCGGCGGCGATCGAGGCGATCGAGACGGTCGACGCCTGCCTGGGTGAGGTCGTCGCGGCGGTGCAGGAGAGCGGCGGCGTGCTGCTGATCACCGCCGATCACGGCAACGCGGACCACATGCTCAATGACGACGGGACCCCGAACACGGCGCACTCGCTGAACCCGGTCCCGTGCATCGTCACCGTCGAGGATGTCGAGCTGCGGGAGGGCGGGGTTCTCGCCGACGTCGCGCCGACGATTCTGGAGCTGCTCGGGATAGGCCATCCGGACGGAATGTCCGGGCGCTCGCTGCTCGGCTGAGCGTCGCGAACACTGATTGTTCGCGCAATCAGCGCTGCTAGCCTCGGGCCATGGCCCAGGCGCGCGTGACCCCGTCTTCGTCGCTGACCACGGACGAGGTGCGGGCCTGGCGCGGAATGCTGCGCACGCATGCCGCTCTGACGAAGGCGCTCGATGCCGAGCTGGAGGCCGCGCACGGACTCCTGCTCACCTCGTATGAGGTGATGTTGCTGCTTGCGGATGAACCAGACGAGCGCATGCGCATGTCTGACCTCGCCGACGCGGTGCTTCTCAGCCGCAGCGGGCTCACGCGGCTCGTAGACCGCATGGCAGCCGAGGGCCTGCTCTCGCGGGAGACCTGCGCCAGCGATGCGCGCGGGGCCTTCGCCTGCTTAACGCAGGAGGGGAGCGAGCGGCTCGCTGCCGCGCGCCGCACGCATCACGTCGTGGTGCGTGCACGGTTTCTCGACCTGATCAGCCCGCAGGAGCAGCAGATGCTGGGCGCATGCTGGGAGCGGGTGCTTGCGCCCGGCGACTCCGAGGGCGCCAGCTGCGGGTGAAACCGGCGTGCGCCGCCCCATGACGGCCTACCATCCGATCGCATGAGCAACTTGGGCCTCTATCTCGTCTGCCTGATCGTCCCGATGGTGTTCGGTCTCTGGGCGCAGCACTACGTGAAGAGCACCTTCACGAAGTTCATGGAGGTGCCGGAGGACACCGGCCTGACCGGCGAGCAGGTCGCGCGGCAGATCCTCGACGCCAACGGCCTCCACGGCGTTCCCGTGAATCCGGTCGCGGGCGCGCTCACCGATCACTACGACCCGCGCGCACGCACGGTCAACCTCTCGGAGCCGGTCTTCGCCGGGCGCAGCATCAGCTCCACGGCGGTCGCGGCGCACGAGGTGGGGCATGCGATCCAGCACGCGAAGGCGTACTTCCCGATGACGGTGCGCTCCAGCCTGTGGCCCGTCACCGCGTTCGCATCGAGCACCTGGATGATCCTGCTGGTGATCGGCGCGATCCTCGGGGCGATGAACCTCGTCATCGTCGCGATCGTGCTCTACGCGGCAGTCGTGCTCTTCCAGTTCGTGACGCTCCCGGTGGAGTTCGATGCCTCGCGTCGCGCTGCCGTGCAGCTCAAGACGCTTGGAATCGCGAACCCGGACGAGAGCGTCGGGGTGCGCAAGGTGCTGACCGCCGCCGCGATGACGTACGTCGCCGGAGCGCTCGCCGCGCTCTCACAGCTCATGTACTTCGTTCTCACCTTCCTGGGCAACAACCGCTAGCCGGCTGCCCGGCGCCATGGCCGCCGACTTCGAGATCCTCGCCGTTGACAGCGGCTCAATGGCCCGTGCCGGAGTGCTCCGTGTCGCTCACGGCGAGATCCGCACGCCGGCGTTCGTTCCCCTCGCCACGAAGGGATCGGTGCGCGGACTCACGCCTGCCGAGGTGCGCGACCTCGGATTCGACATGGTGCTCGGGAACACGTTCCACCTCCACCTGAATCCCGGAGATGAGCGGATCGCCGGCCAGGGGGGTCTCCACAGCTTCATGCGCTGGGACGGGCCGATCATCACCGACTCCGGTGGCTTCCAGGTCTTCTCGATGGGACACGGGACGGTCGCCGACGAGATCAAGGGACGCGCGCCGAACGGCCCCGGCCGCAGCGGGAGCGTGCGCGCGATCGAGGAGGAGGGCGTGCGCTACCGCGCCTATACCGACGGCAGCGAGCGCTTCATGGCGCCTGAGACCTCGATGGAGATCCAGGCCAATCTCGGCTCGGACATTGCGCTGGTCTTCGACGAGTGCACCCCATTCCACGTCAGCCGTGACTACACCGCGCGCTCGACCGAGCGCACCCATCGCTGGCTCGACCGCTGTCTGGACTGGCACGCTGAGCACGGACCAGCGGGGCAGCTGGTCTACGGCATCGTCCAGGGCGGCGTCCACGAGGATCTGCGCGTGGAGAGCGCGCAAGCCGTGGCCGCGCGTGCCTGCGACGGGATCGCGATCGGCGGCTCGCTCGGGGCGGAGAAGGAGCAGATGTATGAGGTCGTTCGCTGGGCGACCGCCGTCCTCCCACCGGAGCGCCCGCGCCACCTGCTGGGGATCGGCGAGATCGACGACCTCGTCGCCGGTGTGGCGCGCGGCATCGACACCTTCGACTGTGTGATGCCGACCCGGCTCGGGCGGCACGGCGTGGCACTCGTCCCAGAGCCTGGGCGGCGCTGGCGCATCGACCTCACCGCAGCTTCGCTGAAGGACAGCGACGAGCCCCTGATGGAGGGCTGCCCCTGTCCGGCATGCGCGATCGGCTACTCACGTTCGTACCTGCGCTACATGGCGAAGGCCCGCGAGCTGACCGCGATGCGCCTCATCACCGTCCACAACCTCGCGTTCGTGCAGCGCACGGTTGCACGCCTGCGCGAGGCGATCCTCGCAGGGACGTTCGAGCAGGTTTCCGCCGAGATCCTCGGCGGCGCCGCGCCCTAGCGGGTGTTCTGGCGCACGAGCTGCTGCAGCTCCTGCGAGGTGCGATCGACCTGTTCGTACACGACCCGTCGCAGGCGCACCGTGTCGGTGGAGCGCGTCGCGAAGAGGATCGCGGCGATGCCGGCGATCAGCGCCACGAGGATGACGAGCGCCGGCGCCAGGCGCCGTCGCCGTCGCTGCGCAGGCTGGGTGCTGGGCGCGGGTGCCGGTCGCGGCGTCGGCGCGCTGGGGATCCGCTGCTCGACCGTCACCGGCGGTGGAGGCGGCTCGACTCCGCGCACGCCGTCCTGGAGTGCCTCGTGGAAATCCTCCGCCGTGGCGTAGCGGTCCTGCGGTTCGAGCGCCAGCGCTCGGTCCACCGCGTGCGAGAGCTCAGGGCCGACCTCTGCGTTCAGGTCGCTCAGCAGGATCGGCGCCTCCTGGCGCTGGCGCAGCACGAGCTCGGTGAGCGACTGGGCCTCGTAGGGGAGGCGTCCGGAGAGGAACTGGTACGTGACGACGCCGAGCGAGTAGATATCGGAGGCGGGCGTCGCCTCCACACCCGATGCCTGCTCGGGGCCGAGGTAGGCGGCGGTGCCCAGGACCGAGCCGACCTGGGTGATCGCGGACTCTTCGCTGAGCGCCTTGGCGATGCCGAAGTCGGCGAGCTTCACGACGCCGTCGTCGGAGCGCAGCAGGTTGCCCGGCTTCACGTCCCGGTGGACGACGCCGTGCTGGTGAGCGTGGTCGAGTCCGCGGCAGGCTTGGCCGATGATCGACAGCGCCTCGGGCACCGGCAGGATGCCCTGTTCGCGCAGGATCTCCGCAGCCGATCGGCCGGCCACATGCTCCATCACGATGTAGTGGCGTCCGGAGCGTTCATCGAGCCCGAAGTCGTAGACCTGCACGATGTTCGGGTGGACGAGTCGCGCTGCCGAGAGCGCTTCGCGCCGGAAGCGGGTGACGAAGTCCTGGTCGTCGGCAAGGTGCTCGGCCAGGAGCTTCACGGCGACGTTGCGCTCCAGGCGCCGGTCGAAGGCGAGCACGACCGTCGACATGCCGCCGCTGCCCAGCCGATCTCCGAGCTCGTAACGGCCTGCGAACAGTTCGCCGGTCACGGCGTTCCCCCGACGGCCGGCTGATCGGGGGAGATCCCGCCGTTCGGGCCGCTGGGCTGCGTCGTGGTGGTCGTCGGCTGCGTCGTCGTGGTCGTCGGCGTCGTCGTGGTGGTCGTCGGTTGCGTCGTCGTCGTGGTGGTTGTCGTCGGCAGCGTGGTCGTGGTCGTCGGCAGCGTCGTCGTCGGCCGCGGGCGCGCATTCTGTGCCGCGGCTGCCTTGCACTGGTCGGGGACCGTCCGCACAAGCTGGGTCAGGCCGGCCTGCAGGCGCGCGCGCAGGCGCTGGTTGAGGTTCGCTGGGAGCGCTGACGCAAGGCTCTGCGCTCGGCCCAGGCCGGTGGTGGCCGCTCGGCAGTCGCCGGCAGACGTCGCGTCGCTGACCTGCTGGAGCGCCTGCTCAAGGCCGGTCGCCGAGGACGGCGGGATGAGCGAGGCGCTCGCGCCGCATCCCGCCAGCGCGGCGCCAGCGAGCACCAGGGAGAGCAGGGCGACGAGTCGGCGACGCATGCTCATTGACCGTACTGAAGGCGCTCGGCGAGCGAGTCAGGCAGGCGAGCGGCGCGAATCGCGGCGGCGGCGCCATCGATGTCGTACTCGGTACGGCGCCAGGAAGCCGTTGCGTTCGTCAGGTCGAGCAACATCCACGCGGCGCGCGGGTCTCCGTCTCGCGGCTGACCGATGCTGCCGGGGTTCAGGAGCCAGGTCCCGTGTGAGAGGTCCGCCGTTTCGTCCGCGCGCCGCGCATTCCCCGTGGCGATCTCCCCTTCGGTGCGCGTGAACGAGAGCGCGACATGGCTGTGGCCGACGAGCCCGATCGGTTCGGCCATCGTGTCGAAGCACAGGTCGGCGAGCAGTGCGCTGAGCACGTACTCCCAGACCGGATCGCGGGGACTCGCATGGAAGAGCCCGACCCCCTCGCGCGTGTCGCTGGACGGCAGCCCCGCGAGCCACGTCAGCTCGTCGCGGCCCAGGACCTCCTGCGTCCAGCGAGCGGCGATCGCCGCCCCACGGGAGAAATCGTCGAGCGACAGGCCGCCGGTGACTCCAAGATCGTGGTTGCCGGAAAGGCAGATCGCGCAGGCGGCGCGCACCAGCCGCACGCAGTCGTAGGGGTCGGCGCCGTAGCCGACGATGTCGCCCAGACACCACACCTCGCGCGCGGGGGTCCGCGCGATGTCGTCGAGGACGGCCTCGAGGGCATGACGGTTCCCGTGGATATCGGAGATGACGGCGATCTGCATGGCGCGAAGCGGCTGCCGCGACGGTAGCGTGCCGGGCATGCCCAGCCGCCGGTTGGCAGCCGTTCTTGCGACCATCGCCGCCATCGCCGTGGCGCAGCTCGCGGTCATCGTGCTCACGCCGCGTTCGGGCACGCTCGAGCCGGCGGCGATCGACCTCGGGCGCTATTTCACGCCCGAGCAGCTCCGCCGAGCAAGCGATTTCCGCGGGCCGCAGCTCTGGCTCTACGTCGCGACACTCGTCGCACAGGCCGCCGTACTCGCGCTGCTGATCGTGCGGCCCGGGCGCTTCGGGCGGCTGTTGGCCCGCCCGTGGCGCCGCCCCGTGCTCGTTTCCAGCGCAGTGGGCGCGGCGATCTCGGTGCTGCTTGCGGCCACGAGGTTGCCGCTTGAGGCGGGCGCGCGTGCGCGCGCAGCCGGCGTCGGTCTGGTGAACGGCTCCTGGGGCGCCTGGCTCTGGGACGCCGCTCGTTCGGCGGCGCTCGGAGCGCTGCTTGCGGCGGTCGCGACGGCGGCGGCGATCGCGCTCATGCGGCGTCTGCCGCGCGGCTGGTGGGCGCCGGCCAGCGGCTTGGTCGTGGCCATCGCCGCGGTGCTCGTCTTCGCCGGGCCGCTCGTCCTTGATCCGATCTTCAATCGCTTCGAGCGGCTCCCGGCGGGCCCGGCGCGGGCCGAGGTCCTCGCCTTGGCCGATCGCGCGGGCGTGGACGCGGGGGAGGTCTACGTCATGGACGCGTCGCGTCGCACGACCGCCGCCAACGCCTACGTCACGGGCTTCGGCTCGTCGCGGCGCATCGTCCTCTACGACACCCTGCTCGACGAGTTCCCCCCTGCGCAGAGACGGCTCGTCGTGGCGCACGAGCTTGGGCACGTCCACTATCGGGACGTCCCGCGCGCGCTGCTCTTCATCCTCCTGGCGGCGCCGCTGGGCATGCTCGCCGTTGCGCTGCTCACGCGCCTGTGGGTTCCGGGAGCGGCCGGCCCCCGCGCAGGGCCGGCGAGCGTTCCCGCGCTCTTCGCCGCGTTCTGGCTCGTCCTCCTGCTCCTGGGGACCGTGTCGAACCAACTCTCGCGCAGCGTCGAGGCGCGCGCCGACACCTACGCGCTGCGGCTCACCGGCGAATCCCGGGCCTTCATCGGTCAGCAGCGGCGCCTGGCCCTGCAGAACGTGTCGAACCCCGACCCGTCCGGGATCGTGCGCTTCCTGCTGCGCACCCACCCGACGGCGCGCGAGCGAATCGGCGCCGGCGTTGCCTGGGAGGCCGGGGCGCGGCCGTGACGGCGATCGGGCTCAGGCAGGCTCGTCTTCGCGCCCAAACTCGGGCAGGTTCTTGATGTTCTCTCGCGCCTGCCAGCGAGCGTAGTTCTCCTCCATCGCATCGAGCAGCTCGCGCATGAAGCGCGGAGCGACGCTGATACGCGAGACGACGACGCCAGGGATGACGGCCTCCTCGACCTCGTGATCGACGCGCGCGAAGGTGATCGTGAACTCGTAATCGGAATGGCTGACGTTGGCGAAGTTCGCGTAGTGCCCCGCCATGTCTTGGGGCTCCACGTGGATGCTGATCTGTCGTTCGGGTTCCATCGGGGTCTCGTCCATTGCGGCCTAGTATCCCGTCCCATGGGCGATCGCGTGGTGATGGCGTGAAGATCACCGTGGTCGCGGTCGGTCGCCTGCGTCCCCCGTACGTCGATGACGTCGAGCACTACCGGCGCCTGCTCAGCCGTCAGGCGCGTGTTGAGTTGATCGAGGTGCGCGAGGAGGAGCAGGTCGACCGGCGCATTCCTGAGCGTGCCCATGTGGTGCTGCTCGATGCCGGCGGCGACACCTACGACAGCATCGGGTTCGGCAGGTACCTCGAGCAGCGTCGTATGTCCGGTCTGGACCTGTGCTTCATCATCGGTGGTGCGTATGGCATCGATCTCCCGAACGTCGACCAGCGGATCTCGCTCGGACCGATGACGCTCCCGCACCAACTCGCTCGCGTCGTGCTGCTCGAGCAGCTCTTCCGCGCGCACAAGATCATCGCCGGAGAGCCCTACCACCACTGACATGCGCAGCCCGCGGCCCCGCCATGCACTCGACTCCTTCGGTCCGCGCGAGCGCATGATCGCCGAGTTGCGGCCGTTCCTGAAGCGGCTGCTCTGGGTCGCCGTCGTGCTCGTGGGGCTCCTGGCGGCCGGGACGGCCGCCTACGTGGTCTTCGAGGACGTCTCGATCTGGAACGGATTCCTCTGGTCGCTCGACACGGTGGCCACGGAGGGTGCTCGTAACGCGCCGCAGACGCTCGCGGGCGAGATCACCTGGGTCCTGCTGATCGTCTTCGGCGTCGGTACGCTCCTCTATGCGCTGGTGACGGTGGTCGAGGTCCTCGTCTCCGGGCATCTGCGAACCCTTCTCGACGAGCGTCGGGAGCTGCGCGCCATCGACTCTCTGACCAACCACGTGATCATCTGCGGCTACGGCCGCGTCGGCCGGCAGGTCGTCCGTGACCTGGAGGCTGCCGGGGAGCCCCACGTCGTCATCGATGAGCGTCCCGAGAACGAGGAGGAGGCGCGCGCGCTCGGGGTGCGCTTCATCCCTGGAACGTCTTCCGACGACGCCATGCTGCGCCGGGCCGGGATCAAGCAGGCCCGGGCGCTGATTGCCTGCGTGGACTCCGACGCGGAGAACGTCTTCATCGTGCTGTCGGCACGGCAGCTGAGCCCGGACCTTCCGATCATCGCCCGGGCGGCGAGGTGGGACACCGAGCCGAAACTCACGGCCGCCGGTGCGACGCGGGTGATCTCCCCCTACCGCACCAGCGGTTCGGAGATGGCCCGTGCAGCGCTCACGCCGCAGATCTTCGCGGCGATCGACGTGGCCGCCGAGTACCGGCTCGAGGAGATCGAGGTCGAGCCGCGATCGGAGGCCGTTGGCCGCGATCTCGTTGAGGTGCGCGGCGAGGCGATCGTCGTCGGGATCCGCCACGCTGACGGAAGCTTCCAGCCGCAGCCTCCGGGCAGTACGGCCCTCTGCGCCGGGGATGTCCTCGTTGCGCTCGGTCAGCCGCACACGCTCAAGCGTTTGGAGGGAGCACTCGCGCCGAACCGCAGCGCTGAGCGGACATGAGCGAGCCGCTCGCCGACCTTCGCGGCGCTCTCGACGGCGCCCTCGCCGACCTCGGGCTCCCCGCACCCAAGAACCCTCCGTCGCTGGAGAGCCCGCGCCAGGCCGATCACGGCGACGTCGCGACCAATGCCGCGATGCTCGTCGCGAAGGCGGCAGGTCGCCAGCCGCGCGAGGTCGCCGAGGAGCTCGCGCAGCGGCTCGCCGTCCGGCTGGGACCGGCGCTCGAGAGCGCCGAGGTCGCCGGCCCCGGGTTCCTCAACCTGGTGCTGTCCGATCAGTGGTACGTCGAGGCGCTGCAGACCGTGCTGGCGGCCGGCGAGGCATGGGGCGGGGGCGGCGCCGACCCGGTTCGCAGCGTCAATCTTGAGTTCGTCAGTGCGAACCCGACCGGCCCGATCCATGTCGGGGGAACGCGTAACGCCGCCTACGGCGACGCCCTCGGGCGGATCCTCGCCTTCCAGGGGCACGCGGTCCATCGCGAGTTTTACGTCAACGACTTCGGCAGCCAGATCCGTCGCCTGGGTGAGTCGGTCCAGGCGCGGGCGCGCGCCGAGGAACCACCGGAGGGCGGCTACCAGGGCGCCTACATCGCCGATCTCGCCGCGCAGATCGAGGGGGCGGCCGACCTCCCGACGGATCAGGTGGCGCAGCTGGCGGTCGAGATCATGGTCGCGCAGGCGCAGCGCAGCCTCGCGCGATTCCACGTCCTCTTCGACCGCTGGTTCAGCGAGCGCTCGCTGCACGAGGGCGCGCCGACGCCGGTCGAGCACGCATTCGAAGTCCTCGACGGGCAGGGTCGCACCTTCCGTGAGGACGGCGCCCTCTGGCTGCGCACCACGGAGTTCGGCGATGACAAGGACCGCGTGCTCGAACGCTCCACCGGGGAGCACACGTACTTCGCCTCCGATATCGCCTACCACCAGGAGAAGCGCGAGCGCGGCTTCGATCTGCTGATCGACGTCTGGGGCGCAGACCATCACGGGTACGTGCCGCGGATGCACGCGGCCTACCGTGCGCTCGGTGGCGGCGAGGATGAACTGGAGCTGCTGATCATGCAGTTCGTCCATCTCGTCGAGGGCGGTGAGCGCGGGAAGATGAGCAAGCGTGCCGGCGAGTTCGTGACGCTCGACGATCTTGTGGACGACATCGGCGTGGACGCCGCGCGCTGGTTCCTGCTGGCCCGCTCACACGACACGACGATCGACCTTGATCTCGAGCTCGCGCGCCGCGATTCGAGCGAGAACCCCGTCTTCTACGTGCAGTACGCGCATGCACGGATCGCATCGGTGCTGCGCAAGGCCGGGCCGGAGCGCCTCGCGCAGGCGCTCGCCGGCCCGCCGGGCGTCCCTGCCGGCGGCCTGCACGCCGGTGAGCGCGCGCTCCTGCGCCGGATCATCGACCTGCCGGACGAAATTCGCGAGGCGGCCGACCGGCGCGCACCACACCGCATCGCCACATATGCGCTCGAGACGGCGCAGCTGTTCAGCGCCTTCTACCGGGACTCTCAGGTCGTCGGCGCCGAGCCGGAGGTCGAGACGCTGCGCCTGCGTCTCGCGGTCGCCGCCCAGCGGGCGCTGGCCACCGCGCTCGAACTGCTCGGGATCAGCGCGCCGGAAGAGATGTGACCTGCGTGCGCGGCCGCCGGTCGCGCACGTGGATCTCAGCGCCGGGAGGGTCGATGATGTCGACGTTCTGTCGCCGATGGTCGCGCAGCGCGCGCGCCGCCAGCACTGCGCCTGCGGCCCCTGCGACGACCAGGAGCGGGAGGAGCTTGAGGTTGTGGCGCGCCTGCGCGACGAAGATCGCGCTGATGAACGTGCCGACGAGCACCGGCAGCAGCAGCAGAGCAAGCTCGCCGCGCAGCCGGCGCGCCAGCAGCAGACCGGCGAGGGCGCCTGCCACGGCCAGCCCCACGAGCGCCAGGTGCCACGCGCGGACCCAGCCGCTGCGCGCGCCGTAACGGCCGGTGTACGGGCCGGCCCACATCCGCCCGGCCTTGCGCGCATCCATCGCCAGGAATGCGAGCGGCTGCCGCAGCGCGTAGGTCTTGATGTTGCGCCGTGCCTCGAAGGCGATCGCGGCGCGCAGCTTGTCCTCGGGAATCGCCCGGTGGGGCCCGGGCACGATCTCCGGGTGGCGCTCACGGATGTACGCCCGGATCACGTAGGCGCCAGGGATGTTGGCCGTGCGCACGTCGTGCAGGTTCGTGAGATTGCGCCGGACGTAGAGCTGGAGCTCCTCGCGCACGCCGCTCATGCCCCCGTCGCCCGGCAGGTACGTCCCGACGAAGAGCGTGGAGGGCCCGCTGCTCGCCACGGGGACGAACCGTTCGGCCTTGGCGGATGCGTAGGCGCTCCAGGGCAGGACGACGAGCAGCGGGAGCACCGCAAGGAGCGCACCCTGGCCGAGGGCCGCACGTCCCCCGGTCCGCCCGCGGGCGCCCAGTGCCCAGCAGGCGCCGAGGATGGGCGGCAGGATGAGCAGGTCGGCACGGACGAGCAGCGCCACACCGAGCGCCGCGCCCGCCAGCGACACCCGACGCAGCGAGGGAGCGCGCCATGCGGCCAGGACGGCGAGCATCGCGAGCGTGAGCGTGAGCGCGCCCAGCGGCTCGCTGATCAGGTCACCGGTCGCGCGGATCAGGGGCGGGTAGAACGCGATCAGCCCTGCCGCAAGGAGCCCGGCGAGTGGGCCTGCGAGCCCCGCGGCGAGCAGGAAGACCGCCACGATCAGCGCGGTGCCGCCGAGGGCCTGCGCCCAGACGGCACTGCGCAGTTGCTGCGGGCTGCCGTCGCCATCGGCGCCCGGGGCGACGAAGTGGGCGGCGGCGAAGAGCGCCGGTGCACCAGGCGCCCAGTGCCACGGGTCGCGGGCGCCGGCGGGCTGGTAGGAGCCGTGCTCGGCGATGCTCACCGCGAGCCGCGCATATGAGCGTTCGTCGCTGGAGATGTAGCGGCCGGGGTCGGCGGCCTGAGCGGCGCGCAGTGCGAAGCCCGCGAGGACGATCACGCTCAGTGCGATCAGCACCGCTCGGGGCCGTGCGAGCGCCCGCAGCCCGTCCGCGGCGCGGGCAGTCGGGCGCGTGGCCCAGGGGAGGGCCGGGGCACGGCGGACCTGGCCCGGGAATAGCGCCATCCGACAGGCTTTCGGCCTGCCGGCGGGGTTCCCTCCCGTGGCGGGTCAGGTCTTGTAGAGGAAGTCGAGGCCGAGATCGTTCAGCACGCGCTGGGCCTCGATGTTCAGGCGGGTCAGCTCACCGGTCAGGATGAGGACGCCCATCGCGATCAGGATCGCCCCCGACACGAAGGTGACGGCGAGGTAGTGGTCACGCAACCAGCGCCATGCTCCGGTGGCCTTGTCAAACGCCAGTGCCGTCAGCAGGAAGGGCACGGCGAGGCCGAGCGAGTAGCTGGCGAGCAGCACGCCGCCCTTGCCGACCGAGTCGGCGGTCGATGCCGCCGCGAGGATCGAGGCGAGCGTTGGACCGACGCATGGCGTCCACGCGATGGCGAATGCGAGCCCCGCGACGATCGGCCCGCCGGTCCCCGCCCGGCGGATCAGGGCCTCCGGGTGCCAGTCCTTGTTGAGCCGGGGGACGAATGGGGTCAGGACGAAGAAGACGCCCATCGCGATGATCAGGCTGCCGGCGATCGTGTCGAGCGTCTGCTTGTGGTCGCGCAGCGTCGATCCGAGACTCGTCGCCGTCATGCCCAGCGCCACGAACATGACCGTGAACGAGAGGCAGAAGATGATCGCCGGCACGAGCACGCGCGAGAGGCGCTGCTCTCCGGAGCGGATCTCCGCGATGCTCACGCCCGAGATCGCCGAGAGATAGCCCGGGACCAGCGGCAGGACGCAGGGCGAGGCGAACGAGATGAATCCCACGGCGAAGGCCGCGAGAATTGTCGCATCGGCGGCCGCGAGGATCATCGGCCGTCGAACTGCGCGAGCTCGTCCTCGAGGCGCCCGCGGTCGGCATCGCTGAGGTCCGGTTCGGGGGGTTCCTCATCCCGCTCACGCCCGCGGCGACGCCAGCGGGGGAGAAGCACCGCCATCAGGGCGAGCAGCCCGAGTGCCGCGAGGATCGGCACGAGGTAGGCGGCGAGGCTGAAGCCGCTGCGCTGGGGCATCGCGAGGATCGCGGGGCCGTAGCGATCCTTGAGCGTCGCCTTGATCTCGTTCTTGGTCTCGCCCTGCGCAATCAGCACGCGGATCTCGCGCCGCAGCTGGTCGGCACGGGGAGACTCGGCGATGTAGAGCGGCACGTTGCACGTGTCGCACATGACCTCGTCCTCGACGTCGGTGAGGTTCGTCCGTGCAGTAGCGGCCGACGCGCTGCTCGCGCACGCGGCGAGCGCGAGCGCCAGTGCGAGCACGGCGCCGATCCGCCTCAGGCTCATGCGGCCGGCCCGCCGAGCGCCTTGTCCAGCGCGCTGTCGAGGAACTTCTGGTCGAGCTGCCCGCGGGAGATCGCGACGATCTTGCCCTCGCGGTCGATCACGAAGGTCTCAGGGAGCTTTGTCGTGCCGTACTTCGGCGCGAGCTTCAGCTTGTCGTCGCGCAGCGATGGGTAGGTGACGCCGACCTCGCGCTCGAAGCGGCGCGACTCTGCGGCGAAGTCCTTGTAGGTGACGCCAAGAACCGTCCCATCGCCGCTGCGCTCGAGGCGTCGTTGCGCGTTCTGTAGGACCGGCGCCTCCGCCTTGCACGGGTCGCACCAGGAGGCCCAGAAGTTCAGCACGACGACCTTGCCACGCAGCGCACCGATCGAGAGGGTTCCGGTCCCGTCGAGCTTCGGCAGTGCGACCGTCGCTCCAGGCGCCTGAGGGCGCTTGCCGCTGCGCACCGCCGAGTCGAGTGAGGTGTCCGCACCGGTGCTCGAGACGCCGTAGATGATCAGCGCGATCAGCATGGCGCAGAAGACGGCGATGATGGTGGGAAGGACGCCCGGACGCTTCACGGCTCTGGAAAGGGTAGGGACCGATGGACGATGGTGATGCGCCTGATACCGGCGCCGTCGCTAGATTCCAGAGCGATGCCCGGCGTGCAGACACCGAGCACGCCCGGGACGCAGGCGCAGTCCCCAGCCGGCTCTGAGGTCCGGCTGGAGATCCAGGCCATGCGCGCCGTCGCGGTTGCGCTCGTCGTGATCTTCCATCTCTGGCCGTCCTCGTTGCCGGGCGGCTATGTCGGCGTCGATGTCTTTTTCGTCATCTCCGGCTTCCTCATCACCGCCCATCTGCTGCGGGAGGCCGATGGCACCG
>WLNG01000029.1 GCA_009699915.1 Actinomycetota bacterium | reverse complement strand
CGAGCGCGACATCAGCCTGGTTGGGGCGGATCTGATCACCCCCGACTGCCCAGCGCACCGGCGCGAGACGCCGTTCCCCTACCCCGTCCACGGCACCCTCCTGCGCCGCGACATCCTGATCGTCGAGAACCTCGGTCCGGGACTCGCACGCGTTGTGGGACGCGAGTTCGTCTTCGTGATGCCGCCGATGACGATTCCGGGAGCGGACGCATCCCCGGTGGTGCCGCTGGCACTGCTCCCGCGTACCGGATGAGCGAGCGCAGCACATCCGCAGACGAGCGCGGCGCGCTGGCGAACATCGGACCGCAGCAGGTGCTCGGCGCAGCCGGGCTCGTGCGCAGCGGCCGGATCGTCGACCTCGGGCTGCCGATCGGCCCGAACACGCCGTCGCCGGCGCACCGGCACGGCGTCGTGCGGTTCATGACGCGGGACGGAGGCGACTACGCCGCCGGAGCACAGCGGCCTGGCGGCTTTCAGTTCGCCGAGGACACGCTGCTGCTCCCGAGCCACAGCGGCACACACATCGATGCGCTCGCCCATGCCTGGCACGACGACACGCTCTACGGCGGGCACGGGCAGGAGACGATCCGCAGCACGACCGGCGCCCAGCACTGCGGCGCCGACCAACTCGGGCCGATCGTCGGCCGCGGCGTGGTGCTCGATGTCGCCGGTGACCGCGAGCTCGCGGCCGGCTATGCGATCGGCGCAGAGGAGTTGCAGCAGGTCGCAGGCGCCGCCGGAATCACCATCGAGCACGGCGACGTCGTCCTGATCCGGACCGGCTGGCTCGGGCGCATGGGCGGCTCCGCAGAGACGTACTTCGCCGGCGAACCCGGGATCGACCTCAGCGCGGCCCGCTGGCTCGCCGACGCGGGCGTCGCGGCGATCGGTGCCGACACCTTCGCGGTCGAGCCGCTGCCGGCTCCCGGGGAGACGGTCTTCCCGGTGCATCAGTTCCTGCTCACAGATCGCGGGGTTCCGCTGATCGAAAGCGTCGTCCTCGATGAACTTGCAAGCCTCGTCGACGGGCCCTTCCTCTTCGTCGCGCTGCCGCTGACACTGGTCGGCTCGACGGCCTCGCCCCTCACCCCGGTGGCGATCCTGTGAGCGACTGGCAGCCGCTCGCCGGGATCACCGTCGTCGACCTCTCCCAGCAGCTGCCGGGGCCGTTCGCGTCGCTGCTGCTGCGCACGCTCGGCGCGACGATCATCAAGGTTGAGCCGCTCGGCGGCGAGGTCGCACGCGAGGTTGACCCGCCGATGTACCAGCGGATCAACGCCGGCAAGGAGATCGTCTTCCTCGATCTCAAGAGCGATGCCGGGCGCGAGCGCCTGCATGAGCTGGTCGCCGCTGCTGACGTCTTCCTTGAGGGTTTCCGCCCCGGCGTGGCGGCCCGCCTGAGCGCCGACTGGGAGACGCTCTCGACGCTCAACCCGCGCCTGGTTTACGTCTCGCTGTCGGGCTTCGGCACCAGCGGCCCGATGGTCACGGTCCCTGGGCACGACCTGAACTTCCTCGCGGTGGCGGGCGGCCTGCCCGCCGGGCTGCCCGAATCGGATGCGCTGATCCGGGTCCCATGGGTCGATCTGGCCTCGGCCACGAACGCCGCGCTGCTGATTGTCACGGCGCTGCACGATCGCGCCGCCACCGGGATCGGGCGGCGGCTCGAGCTGGCGTTGCTCGACGCCGCGGTCGTCTGGTCGAACACGAAACTGCCGCGGCCCGGAACCGAGGGCGCCTACGGCGTGCTCGCGACGGGCGACGGCCAGCGCGTCGCGATCTCCATCCTTGAGAACCCGATGTGGGAGCGCTGCTGCACGGCCTTCGGCTGGAGCGACTGGGCGCAGGACCCGGAGCTCGCGGACACCGTCGGACGCCGCGACCGCGCCGCCGAGATCGCCGATCGCGTGCGCGCGGAGATCGGCAGCCGCACGATGGCCGAACTCGACGCGATCGCCGCCGAGCACGATCTGCCCTTCACGCGTGTCAACGACACGGCAGAGGTACCGTTCGACCCGCAGATCACCGCCCGCGGGCTCTTCCCGGACGCCGGACACTGGCGTCCGCTCGGGCCTGCTGCTCCAGCCATTGCGATCGCCCTCGACGAGGAGTCCCATTCATGAGCCACGCAGGCCGCACCGCCCCGGTCGCGATCACCGCCGCCGTCAGCGTCAGCGCTGTCCCGGACGACAGCCTCGAGACGCTCATCTTCCGCGCCGCGCGCGCGGCGCTCGAAGCGGCCGGGCTCGACCGCACCGATCTCGACGGCGTCGTCCTCGCCGCCTCCGACCAGACCGACGGCCGCGCGATCAGCTCGATGCTGACCTCCGGCCCGGCCGGTGCCTACCTGAACGACGAGATCAACACCGCCAGCTCCCCTGGGCACGCGCTGGCGCTCGGCTGCATGCAGATCCTCTCCGGCGTCCACAACCGGCTGCTGATCAGCTCCTGGGGCAAGAGCTCGGAGTCGCCGAAGGGCTCGCAGCCGGCCGAGCGCCTCTCCGCCGAGCCGTTCTTTGAGCGCGACGGCGGCAGCAGCGCGCTGGCCGCAGCCGCGATGCAGGCCGAGCGCCATCGCGCAGCCGACCCGGCGCGCGGCGCACATGCGGCCGCCATCGTGGCAGCGCGCAACCATGGCGAGCGGGACCTCGCCGAAATCGAGGCCTCGCCGGTCGTCGCCTCGCCCCTGCGCGCCCTGGAGCTACCGACGGAGATCGACACGGCGTTCTCGATCATGCTCGAGTGCCCCGGGCGCATCGCCCCCCTTGCGAACGTGAGCGGCGTCGGCTGGTGCAGCGACTCCTCGCGGATCGCCGAACGCGACCTCGTCGGGCTGCCGCACCTGGTGCTCGCCGGCGCGGACGCCTACGCGCGCGCCGGGCTCGGCCCCGCCGACATCGGATCCTGGCACCTGCACGACTACACGCCGGACGCCGAGATGCTCGCCTACGCAGCGCTGGGCCTCTGCCCGCAGGGCGGCGGCATCGATCTCGCGCTCTCCGGGGCCGTCGATCGCGGCGGCCAGTTCGTCATCAACCCGGACGGCGGATCGGTCCGCGGCGAGGCCCCGTTCGGCGGCGTTCTAGGAAAGGTCGTCGACGCGATCCGCGCGGTCAGCGCCGCGGGCGGCCCCGAGCACGCCCTGGCGCACCTGACCACCGGCTTCGCAGGACAATTCCAGACCGTCGCGATCGTGGAGCGCAGCGCATGACCACCCCACGCCCCGTCGCCGCCATCGGCGTCGGCCAGACCCCCTTCGGACCGACGAGCGCGGCCCCGACGTACGTCGAGATGCTCCAGCAGGCAGCAGCCGAGGCGCTGCGTTCGGCCTCGCTGACGATCGACGACATCGACGCGGTCGTGTTGGCGATCGCGCCCGAGTCGCTGTCGGGCGTCAACCACGCCGAGCGCTGGTGCATCGACTCGATCGGCGGCCGCCTGAAGCCGGTCCTACGGATTCAGACCGGCGGCGCCACCGGCCTTTCGGCGATCCAGGCCGGCTATCAGCACATCGCCTCCGGCCTCTACGAGCGGGTGCTCGTCGTCGGCGCCGACCGGGTGCGCGAGAGCGGCGACGCGCAGAAGATCTTCAACAAGATCTGGGATCCGTTCTACGAGCGAGCGCTGCCCTTCACCACGATCACGATGATCGCGATGTCCGCGGTCCGGTACATGCACAACTACGGCATGACCGAGCGCCAGATGGCGCGCGTCTCGCAGAAGGCGCACTACAACGGAGCGCTCAACCCCAACGCCCACATCCGGCGCGAGGTGAGCGTCGAGGAGGTGCTCGAGTCGCGCTACCTCGCCTGGCCGCTGAAGCTGCTGGACGCCTGCCCGCAGTCGGCGGGCGGCTGCGCGGTCGTGCTCGCCTCGGGCGACGCCGTGAATCCGGCTCTGCACTCGCCCGGCTGGATCACCGGCCTCTCGATGGCCGGGGAGACGTACTACATCGGCGACCGCCTCGAGACCTCCGAGCGCGGCTACGACTACGGCGACGCCGAGGCACTTGCCGTCGCGGCCGAGCGCGCCTATGCGATGGCCGGGATCACCGATCCGCGCACGCAGATCGACGCGGTCGAGACCTACGCCTCCTTCTCCCCGGTGGAGATCCACAACGCCGAAGCCCTCGGCCTCGCCGATCTGGGCACCGCGGGCCGGCTGTTCGAGGAGGGCTTCTTCGATCTTGACGGAGAGATCCCGCTCAACCCTTCGGGCGGCGTGATCTGCACCAACCCGATCAGCGTCACCGCGATGGTGCGCTTCGTCGAGGCCGTCCTGCAGGTGCAGGGCCGCGCCGGGGCCCATCAGGTTCCCGGCGCAAAGACCGTCGTCGCCACCGGCGCCGGCGGATCCCATCAGTTCTTCAATGTCGTCGTCGTCACCTCGGAGCCACGCACATGAACCCCAAGACCGGATCAGACCCCTGGATCGTCGAGCAGCACTGGGACCTGACATACACCCACACGGCCGACCCCGTGACCGCAACCTTCCTGCGCACGTTGCGCGACGAAGGGCGCGTCCTCGGGATCCGTTGCCCGGTCTGCGAGCGGGTGCTCGCCCCGCCGCGCCCGATCTGCGACCGCGACTTCTGCGAGACGGAGGGCTGGGTCGATCTCGCGATGACCGGAACGCTCGAGCTCTTCACGATCATGTATCTCGCGATCGACGGGCTCCCCGACCCGCCGTACGTCCTGGCATACGTCAAGCCTGATGGCGCCGACACCGCGATCGGCGGCTTCCTCGAGGGCGTCGACCTGTCCTCGACCGAGTCCGCGCTCGCTCAGCTGGAGATCGGCGCACCGGTGACGATCGAGCTGCGCGAGGAGCGCCAAGGACGCATCACCGACCTGTACTTCCGCCTGGCATCTTGAGCACCGAGCCACCCCTCAGCCGGCACCTGTCGGGCCTCGTCGCCGAATACGCGGCGAGGACACCCGATGCGCTCGCCGTCGCCGATGGCGAGGAGCTGCGGACGTACGCGCAGCTCGACGAGCTGATCAGCTCGTGGGCCGCGGGGCTCTCGCGGCTCGGGCTCGAGCGCGGCGGGACGCTCGGGCTGCTCTGCACGAACCGCATCGAGTGGCTCGCCTGCGCGCTCGGCGCCCATCGGCTCGGGGCGCGTGTCGCCACCTTCAACACCTTCGCCAAGGCCTGGGACCTCGAGCACATGCTCGCCCACTCGCAGGCCTCGGTGCTCGTCTGCGTGCAGCGCTTTCGCTCGCGCGATTACCGCGAGACGCTCGCCGAGCTGCTCCCGGAGCTCAAGGACCGCGAGTGGCGTGCGGAGCGCTTCCCGCAGCTGCGTCACGTGGTGCTGCTCGGCGATGAGCCGTCGCCCGCCGGAGCGCTCAGCCAGGACGACGTCCTGGGCGCAGGGCCCGCGGCCCTGCCGGATGGCGCCACTTCGCCCGACGATGATGCGTTCGTCCTCTACACCTCCGGCTCGAGCGCGCGGCCGAAGGCCGTTCCGCTGGTCCATCGCGCGCTGATCGAGAACGGCTTCGACATCGGCGAGCGCATGGAGCTGACGGGGGCGGACCGCGTCTTCGTCTCGGTGCCGCTCTTCTGGGCGTACGGGGCCGTCAATGCCCTCCCTGCGACGCTGACCCACGGCGGCGCACTCGTCCTCCAGGAGGCGTTCGAGGCTTCCGGGGCCCTCGATCTCATCGAGCGTCACCGCTGCACGGCGATCTACACGCTGCCCAACATGACGGCCGCGCTGATCTCCGCCGACGGCTTCGACCGCGCCCGCGTCGCATCGCTGCGTACCGGGCTGACGATCGGCACGCCCTCGGACCTGCGCAGCGTGATCGACGGCCTTGGCGTCGACGGAATCTGCAACATCTACGGCGGGACGGAGACCTACGGCAACTGCTGCGTCACGCCGACCTCCTGGTCGCGCGAGCGGCGCGAGCTCTCCCAGGGGCCGCCGCTGCCCGGCATGCGTCTGCGCATCGTGGACCCCGAATCCGGCACGGAGCTCCCGGCCGGGGCCATCGGAGAGATCCACGTCAGCGGCTATCTCGCGCGTGGGTACCTCGACGACGACACGGACGCCAGCGCGGCGTTCGGCGCCGACGGCTGGTTCCACTCAGGCGACCTGGGCGCGCTGGACGAGGAGGGCGCGCTGACTTTCAGCACGCGCGCGACCGAGATGATCAAAACCGCGGGGATCAACGTCGCCCCGCGGGAGGTCGAGGAGTTCCTTGCGCTGCACCCGTCCGTGAGGATCGCCGCGGTCGTCGGGGTCGCCGACGAACGCATCACGGAGGCGGTCGTCGCGTTCGTTGTGCCCCAGGCGGGTGCGAGCGTGACCGCGCAGGAGCTGCGCGCGTTCTGCGCCGAGCGGATCGCGATGTTCAAGGTCCCGGCGCGCATCCATGTCGTCGACGAACTGCCCACCACAGATACCGGCAAGCTCGCGCGAGCGCGGCTCGTCGAGCTTGACATGCAAGAGGGAGAGATCACCGCATGAGCCCTGAACCACTCGAGGCGTTCGTCGCCGGACGCCGCACCCCCCTGACAGACCCCGCGGCCACGATCGAGGCCGCCGTCGCGGGCGCCGCCGCGGCCCAGCACGGGCTGAGGGCTCTCTCGAGCGCCGATCGCGCAGCGATCCTTGATCGCATCGGCGTGGCGTTGGCACACGACGTCGAGCGTCTCGCCGACGAACTCGTCGCCGAGGCGCCGTTCCTGACGCGCGGTGACATGGTGCTCGAGATCGAGCGCGCGATCGACGTTCTGACGCTCACCGCGGCCGCGACGCGCGAGGGCTTCGACGAGCTGGTGAACCTCGAGGGCTCGACCCGCGGGCGCAATGCCATCGGGATCATCAAGCGGGTCCCCCATGGGCCGATGCTTGCGATCACGGCCTTCAATGGCCCGGTTCTGATCGCCGTCCACAAGATCGCCCCGGCGATCGCGACGGGACCCGCGACGATCCTCAAGCCTTCTCCGCGTGTGCCGCGCGCCGCAGTCTCGCTCGCCGAGCTGGTCGTCGCCTCAGGCTGGCCCGCCGATGCGCTCGCCGTGCTGCCCGTGGGCAATGAGGAGACGATGCAGCTCGTCGCCGACCCGCGACTTCCCTTCATCAGCTTCACCGGCGGCGACTTCGGCTGGGCGATCAAGGACGCCGCGCCCCGCAAGCACGTGCACCTTGAGCTGGGCGGCGTCGGCGCGACCCTCGTCGCTCCGGACGCCGATCTCGACGAGGTCGTCGAGCAGTGCGTACTCGGCGGCTTCGTGCGCTCCGGCCAGGCCTGCCTTTCGGTTCAGCGCATCTACGCTCACACGGAGATCCACGACGAGCTCGTCGAGCGCCTCGGGGCCCGCGTGGCGCAGCTGAAGGCCGGAGATGCAGCCTCCCCGGATACGCAGGTCGGGCCGCTCGTGGACGACGCCTCAGCTGAGCGGGTCACCGCGATGGTGGCCGACGCCGTCGAGCAGGGTGCCCGAGTGGTCTGCGGCGGGACGGCCGAGGAGCGCCTCGTGCAGCCGACGCTGCTCAGCGAAACCGGCCCCGAGATGCGCGTGCTGCGCAATGAGATCTTCGGGCCGGTAATCGCCGTTGCCCGGATCTCCGACATGGCCGAGGGTGTGCGCGAGACGAACACGATCGGCGGCGCGCTGCTCGCGGGCGTCTTCACGCAGGACATCGACCTCGCACTGTCGCTCGCCGACGAGCTCGACGCAGGCGGCGTGATCATCAATGGCTCCAACGCCTTCCGCATCGACACGATGCCTTTCGGCGGGACCGGACGCAGCGGCTTCGGCCGCGAGGGCGTGCGCTCGATGGTCTTCGAGATGACCGCTCCGAAGGTGATTGTGGTCCGGCGCCGTCCGGGTCTCTAGGGCGTGTCCGTGAGCAGACGCTCGCGGAACTCGACCGCTCCGGCAGAGCTGACCTGAACGATGTAGCCGGTCTCGTCGACGATCTCGTCCCAGCGGGCAAGCACGCCCTCTGCGTCGAGTCCGCGGTCGATGACGCCGGGCGTTTCGGCGAGGAACACCTTCGCGAAGCGGCCCAGACCTGCGGCAAACATCTCGCCGTTCACAGGACAGGACTCATGGGCGAGCACGACCACCATCGGTGAGACGCGCTCCGGCCCGCGTTCGGGATTCAGCGGAGCGCTGGAATCACGCGGGGGCAGGCCGCTCTTGGCGCGCAGCTCGGGGTCGGTGACCATGCGCGTGTCGGCCGCCGGAGCGACGAGGTTGACCTTGATCCCCTGATCCTCTCCGCTGACTGCCAGCGAGCGGGCGAGCGAGACGGTCGCGCCCTTTGCCACCGAATAGGCCATCAGGTAGGGGTGTCCGAAGAAGCCGACCGATGCCGTGAGGACGACGCGCCCATAGCCCTGGGATGTGAAATGCGGCCAGGCTGCGCGAGTCACGTTGAAGCTGCCGAGCACGTGAATGTCGTGGTGCTGCGCGATCGACTCGGGTGTCAGGTCCGGCATCCCGCACGGATCGAGGTTGCCCGCGTTGTTGATGACGATGTCGATGCGGCCGAAGTTCGAGATCGCGTCATCGACCATCGACACGGCGCCGGCCGGATCGGTGACGCTCGCGGTATTGGCGACCGCCTCGCCGCCGGCGGCGATGATCTCGGCCACCACCTCCGCTGCCGGCCCGGAGTCGCTCCCATCGCCGGCCAGAGCGCCGCCGAAGTCGTTGACGACGACCTTCGCGCCCCGCTCGGCGAGCGCAAGCGCGTGCGAGCGGCCGATGCCGCGCCCTCCACCGGTGACGACGGCGACGCGGCCGTCGAAGCGCAACGATGATTCAGAGTTCACGGGCATGTTCTGCGGCTCCTACGCGGATGAGGACGGTCGATCGGCCGACACTACCTCGACCCGCTCCGGCGGCAACCACGCGGTTCCGCTAGTGCGCCAGCGGGCGACCATCGTCCTCGTGAAACCAGACGATGGTCGCGTCATCGAGCCCCACGGCGCGCAATGCGTGGGAGTGGCCCGGCGGGACGATCAGCACGTCGTAGGCGCCGAGCACGCCGAGATCGGGCCGACCCTCGACGCTGACCCTCCCGCTTACGACCTGGAGGTAGCGGACGGTCTCCCAGCGCTCCGGCTCCTGCGCGTTGGCGGCCGCAATCACGGTCGCTCCCATCGCGCACCCCTCGCCGACGGCCGCGACGCCGGGATTGAGGTTCAGCCGTCCCTCACCACCTCCGGCCCAGGTGACCGACCAGTTGAACGACCCCGCCAGGCCGGCGCCCGGAGCGCCCCACCACGGCTCCAGATCATTCCAGCGCACGACCGTCGGGTGGATGTCCGGCCCCTGCACGGAGGGATCATCGTCAGCGTAGTAGCGCGATTCGCCAAGGCGCTCGTGATCGTCATGGACGTACATCAGCAGCACGTCCTCCTCGCCGACCGCGCGCACCGCGTGCGGCGCCTCGCGCGGGATGTAGAGGAGGTCCATCGGGCCCATCGGCTGCGAGACGCCACCGGCCTCGACGGTCGCGACGTGACCGCGGAGGATCAGGTAGATCTCGGTCGTGGTGTGGCGGTGGACGCCCCACTGCCGCTGGCCGGAGAGCAGACCCATGACGCCCATCGTGCTGTGGACGCCGACCAGGCCGGTCGCCGGGTGCTCGTGCAGGTGGCCGGGCGGCCCGCCCACGTAAGGGCTCAGCCAGCGCAGGAACCCTGCCTCGGTCGAGCACTTCGCCTCATGCCAGCCGGGAACAAGATCTTCGAAGCGCACGACGACCGGCCCATCGAGCTCGTCGGTGCGGACCGTTGGGACCTGCTCCACGGGGGTCATCGTCGGCTCATGCTCTCCGGCGACGCGCGCCGGGCCAACCGTCGCATCCGCCAGTCCGCGATGGCGGCAATCGATGCTCGGCGCCGGTCAGATCAACCCGCTGGTCGCATCCGGTTCCGGAGCGACTGGCGGTGATCATCCGGTGGGCGCCGAGGCCGCTCAGGGCAGCCTTGCCCATCATGCCATTGGCGCCGACCACATTTCAGTCGGCGAGGACACGG
>WLNG01000028.1 GCA_009699915.1 Actinomycetota bacterium | reverse complement strand
GCGATCCGCTCACCCCAGCGTCGCCACGAGCCATGGGTCACGTCCGTTCCGGCGTCGCCGACATGGGGGACGCGCGGCCAGAATGCTCGGCGCCCGAAGACCACGAGCAGGGCGGGCAGCAGGGTCAGCATCGAGAGCATCGCGATGACGACGCCGAGCGCGCCGAGCGGCCCCAGGCCGGCAGTGCCGTTGACCTGAGCGAGCATCAGCGTCAACACGGCGAGCGTCACCGTCACGCCTGAGGCGATGATCGCCGGGCCGGCAGCGGCCAGGGCGCGCTGCATGGCCACATGGCGGTCCGGTTCGCGGCGCAGCTCCTCCCGGTATCGGGCAACGAGCAGCAGCGCGTAGTCGGTCCCCGCCCCGAGGACGAGAATCGACATGATCGACGAGGACTGTCCGTTGACGGTCACGCCGATCTGCCCGAGCAGGTAGCCGATCGAGCGGCTGGCGAGCTCCGCGAAGCCGACGGCCAGGATCGGGATGATCCAGAAGATCGGGCTGCGGTAGATGATGATCAGCAGGAAGAGGACCAGCGCCCCGGCCACTGCGATCAGCGTCCCGTTGATGTTCCCGAAGACCTTGATCGCATCGGCCGAGTAGCCGGCCGACCCCGTCACCTTCACCTGCAGGCCTCCGCCGTCGCTGCGGCTGACGATCGTGCGGACCGCATCCACCGGGTCGAGGATCGTCTCCGGCTTGCCGTTCGTTGCGATGTCCGCGCTGAGCAGCGCCGTCGTCCCGTCGGGTGCGATCACCGGTGCGGCGAACGGCGAGGTGCGCGGGAGCTGCTCCGCGTTGAGCTCGGTGCGATCGCTCGCGATCTTCGCGCGGTCGGCTGGCGTGAGGCCGGAGCCGCGCCGGTAGACGGTCACGATCGTCACCGACTCCTGGCCGGTGAGCGTTCTGGTTGCCTCAAGGGCCTTCGTCGACTCGGCCGATGCGGGCAGGAACGATGCCGAGTCGTTCTTTTGGATCTCGTCGAACTTCTTCGGAAGATTGGCGGCCCCGAACGCGACCATCGCGATCAGCCAGACGGCGAGGGTCACCCACTTCGCACGCGGGCCGGCGCAGATGGTCAGGAGCTTCTTCATGGGCGCAGGGGTTCTAGCAGCCGGAGGGCCTCTGAAGGGATACGGCTCGGCGCCGTCAGCGGTCCAGCAGCGCGAGCAGCTCGTCGGCTGAGGTCACCGGCGCCCGGCAGGTGAAGCGCTCACAGAGGTACGCCGTGGCCAGGCCGTCGACAGGCTCGCGACCCTCCAGGAGCGGGACGCTCGACGGCACAGCGGCCACGCGCCGTCCGGCCAGCACCAGCCGTGGGCGCAGGTGGCTGCGCACGGCGTGCAGCAGCGGGGCGAGATCGTCGCCGACGAGCGCGAGCTCACGCGCCGGCCCGAGATGCAGGTCGAGCGCCTGGAGCGTGTGGCCGAAGCCGGTCGCGTGGCGGGCGGCGACGGGGTGGACGAGGCGCAGGTGGCCGAGCGCGGCCTCCTCGTAGCGTCCCTCGCCGGTCAGCAGCGCCAGGCGCAGCAGCCCAAGCGCGGCGCTGGCGCCGCCCGAGGGGATCGGCGCGTCCTCGAGCTCCTTGCGGCGGGCGATCAGCGGTTCGGCGTCGGAGGCCGTCGAGAAGAACCCGCCGTGCTCGGTGTCCGAGAAGCGCTCCAGCAGATGGTCGGCCGTGGCGCGGGCGGCGTCGAACCAGCGTTCCTCGAAGGTCGCTTCGTAGAGAGCGATCAGCCCCTCCAGTAGATGAGCATGGTCTTCGAGGTAGGCGGGGATCCGCGCCGCGCCGCGGTTGTAGGTGCGCAGGAGCCGCCCGTCCGCGTCGCGCATCGCACCCAGGAGGAAGTCGCCGGTGCGCCGCGCCGCCTGCAGGAGGTCCTCACGCCCGAGCGCGGCTCCGGCGTCGGCCAGTGCGGCCAGCATCAGGGCGTTCCAGCTCGCCAGTCGCTTGTCGTCGGTGGCCGGGCGCACGCGCTGCGTGCGTTCCTCCAGCAGGCGGGTGCGCACGCGTTCACGCACCTGAGGATCGGGCTCGGGCCCGCGCGACTCGAGCACGTTCAGGCCCGGGCCGCCCTCATGAAAGTTGCCGTCCTGCGTCGCTCCCAGCCATGCGATCGCGACGTCCGCGTCCTCGCCGAGCACGGCGCGCAGCTCCGCGACGGTCCAGACGTAGAAGCGTCCCTCGACGCCTTCGGAATCGGCGTCGAGCGCGCTGAAGAAGCCGCCGTCCGGCGCCTCCATCTCCCGCAGTGCCCAGTCGAGCGTCTCCTCACAGGTGCGGCGCAGCACGGGATCGCCGCTGACTTGCCAGCCGTGCAGGTAGACGCGCGCGAGCAGCGCGTTGTCGTAAAGCATCTTCTCGAAGTGCGGCACCGTCCACGCGGCGTCGACGCTGTAGCGCGCGAAGCCGCCGCCGATCTGGTCGAAGATGCCACCGGAGGCCATCGAGCGCAGCGCCTGCAGGCTCATCGCCGTCTCCCCGCGGGCCAGGAGGAACTCGATCACCGAGGCGGAGGGGAACTTCGGCGCCGTCCCCCAGCCGCCGTTGAGCGAGTCGTACCCGGTGCGCAGGCGCTCGACGGCCTGTTCGCGCAGCCCCGGCTCGATCGGCTCCGCACTTGCCCGCAGCAGCGCTCCCCCGGCGAGGTGTTCGGCGATCTGCGCGGTCCCGGCACGGATCTCGTCGCGGCGCGCGTCCCAGGCGTCGGCGACCGCCTCCAGCACCTGGCTCCACGACGCCATCCCCGGCCGCGGCGCAGGCGGGAAATATGTCCCGCCGTGGAAGGGCACCTGCTCGGGAGTGAGGAAGACGTTCAGCGGCCAGCCGCCGTGGCCGGTCATCGCCTGCACCGCCTCCATGTAGAGCGCGTCGATGTCGGGGCGCTCCTCGCGGTCGACCTTCACGCAGATGAAGCGCTCGTTCATCAGGCTGGCGACCTGCGGGTCCTCGAAGCTCTCGCGCTCCATGACGTGGCACCAGTGGCAGGCCGAGTACCCGATCGACACCAGCAGCGGCCGGTCCTGCTCCCGGGCCCGGCTCAGCGCCTCGGGCCCCCACGGCAGCCAGTCCACGGGATTCCCGGCGTGCTGCAGGAGGTACGGGGAGGTCTCACCCGCCAGCGCGTTGGCCATCGCTCGACCGTAGCGCGGTCGCCGCCGCCCGGCGTGCGACGATCGCTCCCATCAGATGAGCGGCCGTCGCGAAATCGTCTGCGCCCCGGGCGCCCCTGCCGCGCTCGGTCCCTACAGCCACGCCGTGAAGGCCGGCGGGCTGCTTTTCTGCTCCGGGCAGATCCCCCTCGACCCCGAGACGATGACGCTCTCGGGGTCGACCCCCGCCGAGCAGGCTCGTCGCTGTCTGGAGAACCTCGAGGCCGTCTGCGCCGCGGCCGGCGCGCGCCTGGCTGACGCGGTGCGCTGCACCGTCTGGCTGCGGGACATGGCTGCCTTCGGCGAGGTCAACGAGGTCTACGCCGGGTTCTTTACCGGCGAGCCGCCTGCGCGCGTGACGATTGCGGTCGCCGCGCTTCCGGCCGGCGCGCTCGTCGAGGTCGACGCGATCGTGGCGCTCGACGGCTAGCCGCCGCGAGCGCTCGCTTGTCGTCCCGCGAGCGACTAGCCTCCGCAGATAGACCGGCACCCACGGAGGTACAGCATGGCCACGACGCCGACGCAGCTTGACCGGACCAAGATCGCCGAGCTCACCGCTCGCGAGGCGCAGCGTCTCAACGACGCGACGCGCGGCTCGGAGCGCACCTACGCGCAGGCCCGGGTTCACCTCGCGGGAGGGGTCGCGTCCTCCTACCAGCTGCGCGACCCGTGGCCGATCTACATGGAACGGGGTTCCGGCCCGAAGGTCTGGGACGTCGACGGCAACGAGTACTGGGACTTCCACAACGGCTTCGGCTCGATGGTGCAGGGCCACGCGCACCCGGCGATCGGCGCCGCGGTGCAGGCGCGCTACTCCAGCGGAACGCATTTCGCTGCCCCCACGAGTGACGCCATCGTCGTCGGCGATGAGCTCGCCCGTCGCTGGGGGCTGCCCAAATGGCGGTACACCAACTCCGGTTCCGAGGCGACGATGGATGCGATCCGCATCGCCCGCGGCCACACCGGCCGCGACACGGTGATGAAGATCTTCGGCTCCTACCACGGCCATCACGACGCGGTGATGATCAGCATCGGCGTCGCCTACGACGCGATCGGCGATCGCGACGACCTCGCCTCGCTCCCGTACGGCGCCGGGATCCCGCAGGCGATCGTGGATATGACGGTTGCCGTCCCCTTCAACGACGCCGGCGCGATGGAGCGCCGCATCGAGCGCATGAAGTCTGAGGGCCGGCTGCCGGCCTGCGTGATCATGGAACCCGCGATGATGAATCTCGGGGTCGTGCTGCCCGAGCCGGGGTACCTCGAGGAGGTCCGCGAGATCACGCGGCGCAACGGCATCGTCCTGATCTTCGATGAGGTGAAGACCGGTCTGTGCATCGCCGCGGGCGGCGCGACCGAGCGGTTCGGCGTCACCGCCGATCTGGTCACGCTCGCCAAGGCGCTCGGCGGCGGCTTCCCCGTCGGCGCGATCGGCGGGACCGAAGAGGTCATGGCCTGCGTGGAGGACGGGTCGGTCGTGCAGGTCGGCACCTACAACGGCAACCCGCTCTGCATGGCGGCCGCCCGCGCGAACCTCGAGCAGGTCATGACACCCGACGCCTACGCGACGCTCGACCGCCTCAACGAGCGGATCCTCGAAGGCTGCACCACGGTGATCGAGCAGCACCAGCTCCCCGGGTATGCGGTCGGCGTCGGCTCGAAGGGCTGTGTGACCTTCTCCCCGTCGCGGATCACCGACTACGAGACCTTCAAGGCCAACCAGGACGTCGATCTCTGCGAGCTCGCCTGGCTCTTCAACATGAATCGCGGGATCTTCATGACTCCGGGCCGCGAGGAGGAGTGGACGCTCTCGGTGACCCACACCGATGAGGCGGTCGACGCGTACGTCGCGTGCTTCGAGGAGATGGCCTTCGAGCTGACCCGCTGAGGGCTACGTACCTGCGTCGCGCAGGAGGCTGCGACGCACCTTGCCGCTCTGCGTCTTGGGCAGCTCCGGGGCGAAGTCCACGATGCGCGGGTACTTGTAGGGCGCGGTGCGCTCCTTGACGTACTCCTGGAGCTCGCGCACGAGCTCCGGGCTGCCGTGGTGGCCGTCACGCAGCACCACGACCGCGCGCACGACCGACCCGCGTTCCTCATCGGGCGCCGCGACGGCGGCAGCCTCCGCGACGGCGGGGTGGGCGATCAGCGCCGATTCGACCTCGAACGGGCCGATCCGGTACCCCGCCGAGATGATCACGTCGTCGGCGCGCCCCTCGAAGAAAAAGAAGCCGTCGTCGTCCTCCAGCACGCGGTCGCCACTGCGCCAGACGGCATCGCGGGCTCGATCGTGGATGACGTTCAGGCGCCCGTCCGGTCCGTGGCGGACCTCCTCGCCGAGATAGCCGAGGAAGAACGTCGGCACGCTGCTCGGGTCGATGCAGAGTTCGCCATCGTCGATCCACAGTCGCGTCCCGGGAAGCGCCGGGCCCATCGAGCTGGGCCGTGGCGCGGCGCCCGGGGGCTGGCCGGTCGTCTGGCCGGTCTCCGTCTGCCCGTAGCCATCGCGGATCCACAGGCCGGTCGCCTCGTGGAAGCTGCGCAGCACCTCGGGGTTGAGCGCCTCGCCGGCGGCGACCAGCCCGCGCAGTCCGGCGACCGGCCGCGGCTGCGCGCGCTTGGCGATCACGCGGTACTCGGTCGGGGCCATGCAGAGCACGCCGACCGCCTCGCGAGCGAGGATCTCGAGCCGCTCATCGGGGTCGAAGCGTCCGTCGTGCAGCAGCGCCGGTGCGCCGCGCATCCAGGGAGCGATGAAGACGTTGCGCGCCGACTTGCTCCAGCCGCTGGCGGCGGTGCACCAGATGAGCTCGCCGGGACGCGCGTCGAGCCAGTGCTCGGCCTGGACGCTCTGGCCGGTCAGGTAGCGGCCTCCGTGCACGACCGCTTTCGGGCCGCCGGAGGTCCCGCTGGTGAAGGTCAAAAGGCAGGGTGCATCGGCCTGCAGTGCTGCGTGCGCTGGCGCGGAGTGTTCGGCGCCCTGCGCGAACAGCGCCTCATCGGGCACCAGCAGCACAGGCGGCCCGCCAGAGCCGATCGCCGCCTCGAGCTCAGCGCGGTTGCGCTCGTCGCAGACGATCGCGGCCGGGCGCGTTATCGCAAGACGCAGGCGCAGGTCCTCGGCGCGCAATTGCTCGGTGCATGGGAGGACCACCGCGCCGGTGCGAAAGCACGCGAGCATCGTGAAAACCCACTCCGGCCGGTTGCCGATCAGTGTGAGGACGACATCGCCGGCGCGCACGCCCGCGCGATCGAGCGCGCCGGCCAGCGCGGCGGCGCGGCGGGCCGTCTCGCCGAAGGTCCACTCGCGACGGTCGCCTTCCCGCGTCAGCTCGACGAGCGCAAGCGCCCCGGGGGGCGCCGCCTCGACGACGTCGCGCGTGAAGTTCACGGTCTGCTCAGAGGGCGGTCGCGACCAGCACGATTGCCAGCGAATCGAGCAGGAGCAGACCCTGGAGGAGGTGGTTGGAGCGCTTGACGATGAAGACGTGGACGAGCGTCAGGACGATCGCGATGACGACGAGCCCCAGCTTCACGTTCATCGCCGTCTCCGACCAGAGGTCGAGATGCGAGGCCATCGCCGCACCGGTGATCAGGGAGATCGCGAGGGCTCCGAGTGACGCCCAACCAAAGCGCCGGGCTATCTGCTGCATCCAGCGGTGGCCGGCGCCCTCCTGACCGCCATCGCGCAGGTACACCGGCACCACGGCGACGCCCATGAAGAGCTGGCCACCGATGAACAGCGCCATCGCCAGCAGGTGGATCCAGAGCACAACGTCCCAGCCGGTGAGGTCCATGCGCACAGTCTGGCGCATCGGCGGGACGCCCAACGCTAAAGAACCTTCGGCGGCTGCAGTTCGTATCATGGGCAGACCAGATCCGCCCGTGACGACCCGCGTCGTCACCACCGTGCAAGAGGAGTCCGACATGGCTGTTGCTGTCCCCTTCGAGGAGAAGACCGACGAGCAGAAGGCGATCACCGAGATGGTGCGCCAGTTCGCCGACGAGCAGATCCTCCCGAACGCCGAGCATTACGACCACGAGGATGAGTTCCCGGAGCCGATCGTCGAGCAGATGAAGGAGCTCGGCCTCTTCGGCGTCACCATCCCCGAGGAGTACGGCGGCATGGGGCTCGACCTCACGACCTACTGCATGATCGTCGAGGAGCTCTCCCGCGGCTGGATCTCGATCTCCGGGATCATCAACACGCACTTCATCGGCAGCTACCTGCTGATGAAGTACGGGACCGACGAGCAGAAGGAGCGCTTCCTCCCGCGCATGGCCACCGGCGAGATCCGCGCCGCGTTCTCGCTCTCCGAGCCCGAGCTCGGCTCCGACGTCCAGGCGATCAAGACGAGCGCCGTGAAGTCCGACGACGGCGCCTACGAGATCAACGGGCAGAAGATGTGGGTGACGAACGGCCTGCGCTCCGCGCTGGTGTTCGTCCTCGTGAAGACCGACCCGGAGGCCGATCCGCGTCACCGCGGCTTCACCTGCTTCATCACCGAGAAGGAGGGCGGCGTCAGCGACAACACCGGCCCCTACGCCGGTCTGCACGTGCCGCCGCCGATCAAGAAGCTGGGCTACAAGGGTGTCGAGTCCACGGAGCTGGTCTACGACGGCTACAAGTGCCCCGCAGAGAACATCCTCGGCGGCGAGGAGGACGGCCTGAACCGTGGCTTCGCGCAGATGATGGACGCGCTCGAGGTCGGCCGCGCGAACGTCGCCGCCCGCGGCGTGGGCATCGCCCAGCGCGCGCTCGAGCTCGCGCTGAAGTACAGCCAAGAGCGCAAGACCTTCGGCAAGCCGATCGCAGAGCACCAGGCGATCCAGTTCAAGCTCGCCGACATGGCGACGCAGGTTGAGGCAGCCCGGCTGCTCACGATCCGCGCGGCGCGCCTGAAGGACGCGGGCGAGCGCTCCGACATGGAGGCCGGGATGGCGAAGCTCTTCGCCTCTGAGGCCGGGCGCTACTGCGTCGAGGAGAGCTTCCGCATCCACGGCGGCTACGGCTACTCGAAGGAGTACGAGATCGAGCGCCTGTATCGCGACGCCCCGCTGCTGCTGATCGGCGAGGGGACGAGCGAGATCCAGCGCATGGTCATCGGCAAGAAGCTCCTTGAGCGCCACAAGATCTAGCTCCGCGACACCCCGCGGGGGCCGGTAGGGTCAAGGGCATGTCCGAGGATGCCCGCGCGCTCATCGCCCGCACCGTCGCCGGCCTGCTCGAGGAGGTTCCGGCGCTGAAGCCGCTGACGCTGGTCGCGCGGATCGACCTGATCGGCCGCGGCGACGTTCAGCAGTTTCGCCTGCAGATGCCTGAGATCGAGGTGCGCCGCGACATCGCCGCCGACGCGAAGGTGATGATCGAGATGCGTCGCGAGGAGCTCAACCGCCTTGCGGAGAAGGGGCACCTCGCCGACTGGCGCACCGCGCTGGAAACCGGCAAGGTCAAGGCGACCGGCGTCCAGCAGTTCCTTCAGTTGATCACCCAGGTGGTCGAGCGGCAGGAGGAGCGTTCGCGCACCCGCCGCGCACGCGGCTGACGCTCCCGCTAGAGCTGGGCGCCGTCGTCGTAGAGCTTGAGGATGCGCACCGTGCCGGGCGCGGTCGCGTCGAGGCACAGGCGACAGAGGACGCACTCGTCGAGGTTGCCCTCGACCAGCTCGAGCGTCCCGTCTGCGCCCTGGGTGAAGATGTCCACCGGGCAGACCTCGGTGAGCTTCGCGGCGATCGCCGCATCGCCGGCCGCCGCGTCGTCGATCTCGACGCCGATGAAGGTTCCGTCAAGCCTCATGATCCGCTCCTCTGCGCGATCTTCTCCCGGATGAGATCCGGGATCTGGGAGATCTCCTCTGCGACCGTGATCCCGGCCTCGGCCAGTCGTGCGATCTTCTCGGTCGCCGTGTCTTCCTTGCCCTCGACGATCGTGCCGGCGTGGCCGAAGCTCATCCCCGGCATCTCGTCCATGAAGCGTCCGGCCATGAACGCGACGATCGGCAGGCGCGAGTTGTTCTCCGTCACCCAGCGCGCGAGTTCGGCCTCCATGCGGCCGCCGGGCTCGGTGTAGATCACGATGCCCTGCGTCTGCGCGTCGGCCTCGAAGAACGGCATCAGCTCCGCGTAGCTGGAACCGATGATCGCGTCGCCACCGATCGACACCGCCGTCGACTGGCCGAGGCCTGCCGCGGTCAGGGTCGAAGACATCTCGGTGGTCATGCCGCCGGAGCGGGAGATCACGCCGATCGAACCCGGGGTGTAGGCCTTGGCCGCATCCTTTGCGGGGCCGCCGATCCCGCCCATCTTGATGACGTCGGGCACGATCAGTCCGAGGCAGTTCGGCCCGATGATCCGCGCACCGCGCAGCGTGGCGAGCTCGACCATCTGCGCTACGTCGCGCCGCGGGATGCGCTCGGTGACGATGACGATCAGCTTGATCCCGTTCTCGAGTGCTTCGAAGACGGCGTCCTTGGTGAAGGCCGGGGGCACGGTGACGACGGAGCCGTCGATCGGCCCGCCGTGGTGGGCGACAGCCTGTGCGACCGTGTCGAAGACCGGGACGCCGTGCACCTCGCGGCCGAGCCGGCCCGGGGTGACGCCGCCGACGATCTTCGCGCCTGAGCCGTAATCCAGGCACTCGCGCGTGAGGTTGACCGCCTCGCGGCCGGTGATTCCCTGAACGATGAAGGTCGTCTCTGCGTTGACGAGGATGCTCATCCGATCTTCTCCACGGCGCGCCGCGCCGCCTCGTGCATCGATACGGAGCGGTCGGCGTACTCCACGCCGTACCGCTCGAGGATCTTGAAGCCTTCCTCTTCCCAGGCGCCCGGGATCCGGAAGATCGCGATCTTCTCGGAGGGGTCGTGCCCGAGTTCCAGGCAGGCCTTGATGACGCCGCGCGCGACGATGTCCACACGGGTGTTCGAGACGATCGACATCATCACCGCGATCTTGTCGACGCCCGGCTTCTGGAGCACGAGCTTCGCCAGTCCGCAGGCCTTGGCGACGGAGGGGTTTCCGCCGATC
>WLNG01000027.1 GCA_009699915.1 Actinomycetota bacterium | reverse complement strand
CCCGCAGACTCGTAATCGACTGCGATCCGGGGATCGATGACGCGGTCACGCTTGCGCTCGCCGCCACCGCACCCGAGATCGATCTGCTCGCCGTGACGACAGTGTCGGGCAACGTCCCGCTCAAGCGCACGAGCGAGAACGCGCGCGTCGTGCTCAACCTCGTCGGCCGCGCCGACGTCCCGATCGCCGCCGGCGCCGAGCGCGCACTCATCTACGAGCCCCCTCCCAACCCCCCGATTCACGGGCCGAACGGCCTCGGCGGCCTGAAGCTCGAGGTCCCCGACCGGGCGCTCGATCCGCGCCATTCCGTGGAACTGCTCGCCGACCTCCTTTGGCAGGAGGAGCCGGGGAGCCTGACGATCCTGGCGATCGGCCCGCTGACGAACATCGCGCTGCTGCTGGCGCTCCATCCTCACGCCGCCGAACGGATAGGGCTGCTGGCCATCATGGGCGGTGCGATCGGCACCGGGAACGTCACCCCGGTGGCGGAGTTCAACGCGTTCGCCGATCCGGAGGCCAGCCAGCGCGTCCTGTGTGGCTCGGGCCTGCCGATCCTGCTGGTGCCGCTTGACGTCACGCGCCGGGCCATCGTCGACGAGGACGATCTCGAACTCTTCCGCGAGGCCTCCGGCGCCGCGGGCGTGATCGCGGACATGATCCTCGGGTACGCCGACCACCCCCCGGCGGGCTGGCCGCTCCACGACGTGCTCGCGCTCGCGGCACTCCTTGACCCGGAGGTTATCCGCACGGAGCGCGCGGCGATCGAGGTAGACACGGGCGCCGGACCCGCGCGCGGTCAGACGATCTGCACCTTCGAGCGGCCGCTAGCCGCGGTTTTCGGCAAACCCGACCCGGTCGGCGACGTCGACGTGGCGACGGAAATCGACGTTGATCGATACCGCGACCTCGTGCGCACGCGGATCGCGACGATCGGCGACTGACATCGCGCCCGGCGACGGAGGTGTAGGGTGCCGTGGCCGAATCTAGGAGGGCTCCGGTGGAGCGCACCCGTCTGATCATCATCCCGCTCGCCGTCATCGGCGCCATCGCGATCGCTCTGCCGGCCTTCGGCGCCCCGTCGCCCGACGTGCTCGCAAAGCGCGCCCTCGGGCTCGCCAAGAAGTCGGACGCCCGGTCGAAGAAGGCCTATTCGCGCGCGACCCAGGCGCGAACGACCGCCCGGAGCGCCGCCGCGAGCGCCGGACGCACGACGGTGATCAAGCGCACCTCCGTCGCGGTGTCGGCAACGAACGCCGACCTCGACACCGCCCTCGCCGCGGCCACCAAGGTGCCGCTGGCCTCCGTCGGCGGGCTCACGATGTATGGCAAGTGCGTGAAGGAGACGTCGAACCCGTCCAACCCGGGCGTTTACGGCCGGATCTTCGTCTCGACCACCGAGGCGGGCTCGGTCTTCAGCAGCGACGAGAACGACTCCGGGAACGGCTACTTCGGCCCCGCGACGGCGGAGGCGCAGCGCGCCATCGCATCGGTGGTGAGTTACGCCGGCTTCTCCGACCCGGGAACGCTGAACCTGAGCGACGCCCAGAAGGGCGGCTTCGCGGTGATGGCGCCGAGCGGCACGAGCCTCTACGGGATGACGGTGGTCGGGACGAAGGTCGGTAGCCCGACGGCCGGCGACGGCGCGTTCGGTGCGGGTGACCGGTGCATCTTCGGGGGCTACGTGATCGGCGCGTGACCGGGCGGTCCGACGCCGGCCGAGTCCTGACCCCGGCGTTTGTCGTCGCGCTCTGCTGCCTTGCCTTCAGCGCCTCCGCCGGCGCAGCCGAACCGAAGCTCACCGTCGCGAAGACCCGGCTGGCAGCGGCACTGAAGTGCTCGCCGGGGATCGATCGCGCGACCCGCACGCCGATCATGCTCGTCACCGGTACCGGGACGAGCGGCGACGAGGCGTACGGCATCGGCAAGCCGGCGTTCGACCTGATCGGCGCCCCCGTCTGCCGGGTCAATTTCCCGAACAACACCACGGCCGACATGCAGGTGTCCGTCGAGTATCTGGTCTACGGGCTGCGCACGATGGCGCGCCGCTCAGGGCGTCCGGTGATGGTCTTCGGCATCAGTCAAGGCGGCCTGCTGCCCCGCGTCGCGCTGACCTACTGGCCGAGTCTGCGTCGCGTGGTCTCCGACGTCGTCTCGGCCGCAGGAACACACCACGGCACGACCGTCGGCGCCGGAAGCTGCGGCCACAACGGGGTCACCTGCATCCCGGCGGGGTTCCAGCAGGCCGCCGGCTCGAACTTCCTCAAGGCCCTCAACCGACGTGGACGCGATGAGACCCCCGGCCCGACCTCCTGGACCACGGTGCGCTCGGCGACCGACGGGACCGTGCAGCCGTCGAGCGGCCCGCGGCCGTCGCCCTCCCTGCGCGGCGCCACGAACGTCCTGATCCAGGACATCTGCCCCGGCCGTCAGGTCTCGCACGTCGGCACCGCCCTCGACTCCGTGACCTTCGCCCTGGCAATCGACGCGCTCAACCACCGCGGACCGGCGCGGCTGTCCCGGCTTCCGGGCGATGTCTGCGCCCACCCATACGCCCCGGGCCTGAACGAGGCGCTGACGACCACCATCCTGCAGGCGGCCGGCGCGCTGATGGCCGGACGCGGCGAGGCGGAGCCGCGCGTCGCCCGCGAACCGCGGCTGCGCGCCTGGATGCGCCGCGCAGGCTGAGCGCGGCTCGCAAGCCCTCTGCCGGACGCGAACCGGCGACCCAGTGCTCTAAGTGCTCTATCAACTGAGCACAGCAGGCAAGGACGAAGTGGCCCGCTACCTGAACGACACTCAGACAGCGAAGAGCCGCGATCGCATGCGGTGGCTCGCCGCTCAGCTCCGCTGGTCGAAGCGGCGCCCGAGGTATTCAGATGCGATGCGCATCCTCTGCATGGTTGGCGTGCCGCCGGCGATCGCCCACCCGTGAGAGTCGCGGTGCAGCCGCTCTACCTCATATTCCGCCGAGAACCCGTAGCCCCCATGCATCTGGATCGCGAGATCGGTGACCCGCTTGGAGGTCTCGTTCGCGAAGCACTTAGCGACCGACGCCTCGATGGGCACGGGAGTCCCTGTGCCCGCGTGACGGGCCGCTCGGTAAATAAGCAGTCGGGCGGCCTCAACCTGGACGAGCATGTCTGCGAGCTGGGTCTGCATCGTTTGGAACTCGATGATCTCCTTTCCGAACTGCCGCCGCTCCTGGACGTACGCCGCCGTCCGATCAAGCGCCGCCTGCGCCAGTGCGAGCGAGCAGGTCGAGTTTCCGAGCCGCTCGATCGAGAAGACGGTGAAGAGCTGCTTGAAGCCCCCCTTCTCGATGATGAGGTTCTCGATCGGCACGCGGGCATCGTCGAAGAACATGTCCGCATGGTGCACTCCGGCCCAGCCCATCTGGATTTCGCGCGGACCGAAGCTGAGACCGGGCGTATCACGATCGACGAGTACGGCCCCGATCCCCGCAGCGCCAAGT
This sequence comes from Actinomycetota bacterium, assembly GCA_009699915.1. GTDB lineage: Bacteria > Actinomycetota > Thermoleophilia > Solirubrobacterales > Solirubrobacteraceae > F1-60-MAGs163. The sequence goes on along the minus strand of WLNG01000027.1, from coordinate 6,757 downwards.
TCGTCTCCCATGCGGCAGTAGACGAGGTACTGCTCTGAATGGCCTGCGCCGGTGCACCAGCGCTTGGCACCGTTGATCACGATCTCATCGCCATCAATCCGGGCGCGCGTCGACATGTCGGTCGCGGCGGAGCCGGCATCGGGCTCGGAGATGGACACCGCGATCGTCTTCTCTCCCCTTGCGACCGGGGGGAGAATCCGCGCCCGCTGTTCCTCTGTACCGAGCAAGTCGATGACGCGTGCCGGGCCGGTCGCGGCCTCGAAGACCGGCATGGCTCCCTGCATCGAGACCTTCCCGAGTTCCTCGATCGCGATGAGCCCATCCAGCAGCGGACGCCCTCCGCCTCCGTACTCCTCGGGCAGACAGATCCCGAGGAGCCCGACCTCCCCCAGACGGAGGCGCTCATCATCGGGAAGCGAGCTGCGCTGGCGCTCCCATTCGGCCACGTTCGGGGCGTGACGCTCGCGCGCTAGGCGAGCGGTCATCTCCTTCAGATCGCGCTGCTCATCACTGAGGTCGAAGGCGCTCTCGGCCGTCCAGGTGCTACCAGTGGTCATGGTCTCTCGCTTTGTTTAGAGCCGGGCCGCTCTCGCGACGCGCCCAGTCTCATTGACATGCCATCGATGTGGGGCTTCCGGGACCGGAAGCACTACCCGCCCGCGGGCGGCACCCGCATGTAGACCGTTTTGCTTACGGTGAAGAAATCGCGAGCCGCTTTGCCGAGTTCGCGGCTCAGGCTGCTCGAAGCCTTCATGCCGCCGAAGGGCACGTGCGATTCAATCCCAGTCGTCTCGCGATTCACACAGACCAAGCCTGACTCGGTCCGGCGCACGAACTCCAGCGCGGCGCCGAGATCGCGCGTGAAGACGGCCGATGCGAGCCCGTATTCGCTGGAATTCGCGCGCTCGAGTGCGGCGTCTAGACCGTCGACCTCTTCGACGACCAGCACCGGCCCGAAGATCTCCTCCCGGACGAGGCGGCTGTCCGGATCGACGTTCGCGAGCACCGTGGGCCGCACGAAGCAACCGATCGGCGCCGCGCCGTCCCCGGCGACGATCGTCGCATGCTCGCGGGCAGCGATTTCCAGGTACTCACCCACGGTCGCCGCCTGGGCGTCTGAGGCCAAGGGCCCCACATCGGTGGTCTCGTCGAACGGGTCACCAACCACGAGGCTCTCGACCGCCTCGCGCAGGTAGGCGAGGAACTCCTCCGCGACGGGGCGGTCGACGTAAACGCGGGACGTAGCGGTGCAGCGCTGGCCGGCTGCAATCATCGCCGCACGAGTCACTTGATTTGCGGCATCCCGCAGGTCCGCATCGCGCAGCACGATCGCCGGGTTCTTCCCACCCATCTCGAGTTGCACGCGAACGTTGCGATCCGCCACCGCCTGACGGATCGACGCGCCGACCGCGTTCGACCCCGTAAAGGTGACGCCGCGCAGGCGCTGATCTCCCATGAGCGCGGCCGACAGCTCAGATCCGCGGCCCGTCACGAGGTTGAGGACACCAGCGGGAAGCCCGGCCTGCTCGAACGCCTCCGCAAGCAGGACCGCACTTCCGGAGGCCGCCTCAGCGGGCTTCCAGACGACTGCGTTACCGAACCCGATCGCGGGCGCGAGCTTGAATATCGGAATCGCCGCCGGAAAGTTCCACGGGGTGATTGCGCAGATGATGCCGAGTGGCTGCTCGACGGTCATCAGCATCGTGTCGGCAGCAGCGCTCGGGTAGTTCTGCCCACTGGGCTGCAGCAGCTCGCCCGCGTAGTACCGCAGCGTTGCGACGGCACGCAGCACCTCGCCGCGGGCATCGCGGATCGGCTTACCGATGTCTGCGGTAAGCCTGCGTGCAGCCCGCTCGAGATCGCGAGCGAGTACCTCGGCGGCCGCCGTCAGGACCTCGCCACGCTCCACAGCCGTTCGTGCCGCCCAAGACGGCTGCGCCGCTGACGCGGCGTCATAGGCCCGGCCGACATCCTCGGGTGTGGCTGCGGCGTAGCGTCCCGTCGAGCGGCTCGTATCCGACGGATCAAACCGCTCATATGTTGCAGCGCCGCCGATCCAGGAGCCGTCGACGAAGATCGTCTGGCCTCCGTCCCAGCGAGGGGCGACAGGTGCGCTCGACATCGTCCTAGGGCCTACGCGGAAGCGACCGGCTCTGCGTCCGGGTCGCTCGCCTCTGCGTAGTACCAGTCCGGAACCGACTCTTCGCTGCGCGCAATGACCTCGGCAAAATCTGCAGTCTCCAGCAGCTTGCCATCTCGGAAGACCGGCCTCAGAAGATTTTGCTCGGGCTTCACCTCCTCGCGCCTCACCGTCCGGTATTCGCCGTCCACCCGCACCAGAGCCAGACGTCCCGCCTTCGAGCGCTTCATCCGGCTCCCGGTAGGCGTCTTCTGAAGGTCCACCCACTTGCCTTCGATGCAGGCGGCGTTCGCCTTCTGCCCGAAGTTCATGGTGTCGCGGTTGACGTGCTGCAGCAGGCCCCCGCCCATCCCAAAGAGGACGTTGTCAGAGGCCATTCCCCGCCGCTCGAGCTCAGCGTAGATGCCCTTGATCTCCACGATCGTCAGGCCGTCGCCCTGCACGACGCGAATGTTGGGCGGAAGGATCCGGAAGCCCTTGGAGTTGGTTTCCCCTCCGAACTGCTCAAGCAGGATCTCGGCCGTATCGGCGACGATCTGCACGGGATCTCCGGAATCGACGCGGCAGACGACTAGGCCCTCGAAACCCTGGATTTGCTCCTTGAGCTCGACTCCGATGATCTGCCGCATGTGATTGTCGTGGTCGAACGTATCGCTCAGGAGCCCCACGAGACCACGGCTGCCATAGACCTCGAAGAGGTGCCGCATGGCATCCGCCTCGCGCTCACGCCCCCATGCGCAGATGCCGGCGTGCTCGTGAAACGGGCCCGACCCGCCAGGCGTGCTGGCAGAGTTGTAGTAGCGCTTCGCGGCCAGGAGACCGGGAACCGTGTCGCTCTGGTCGAAGTTCACCAAGTGCGCCATTCCGCCCAGCCCCGCCGACTCCATCGAGCTCACCCCACGTGCGCCGTAGTCGTGCAGGCTCACTCGCAGAAGCTCCGGATGGTCGGAGCTGCGCTCAAGTGCCTGCCTGATCACCTGCTTGATGTTCCAGCTCAGCGTCGCCACGGTCGTCGGGTACCAGATCCCGCGCAGCAGGGCTGTCTCGATGTAGCTCGGGACCCAGTAGTACTTGGGATCGGTGTTGACGAGCTGGAGCAGCACGTTGCGAGTCGGGACGACGGTGCCCTCCGGAACCGCCTCGATCTCGACCGGCATATATCCGCCATGATCATTGAGCAGGTCGATCCAGTTCTGCCGGTTGAACGGAATGTTCTGCTGATGCGAGATGTACTCCGCATCGAGGATGTTGTCCAACGTCACCGGCTTGCTCAGGTATTCCATCAGGAACGCTTGGAGTCCGAAGAACACCGACGCGGAGAAACCACCGCCACGAGACTCGATGTAGCTGGAGATGTATTCAGTCCCCGGCGGATACAGCGCGTGATGCGCGTGCTTGTAGCAATCGGCGTTGAGGACGAGGTTGGTGTGATCTGTGGGGGTGAACATGCGGAAAAACCTCTTCTTAGTCGCGGTCGCCGTAGACCGACTTGGCCTCGAGGTAGTCGTGCAGGCCCCACTCAGCGAACTCGCGGCCGTTGCCCGACTGCTTGTACCCACCGAACGGAACGTCCTGCGTGAGCCCCGCTCCGTTGATGTGCACCATTCCGGTGCGCATCCGGCGAGCGATGCGCTGCGCGCGCGCATGGTCTGCCGATGAGACATAGCCGGCGAGACCGTAGACCGTGTCGTTGGCGATCTCCACCGCCTCGTCCTCGTCGCTATAGCCGGTGATCGTCATCACGGGCCCGAAGATCTCCTCGCGCGCAATCGTCATCTCGCGGGTGACGTTCGCGAACACCGTCGGCTTGACGAAGTAGCCGCGCTCGAGCCCCTCAGGCTTACCCGGACCACCGATCACGAGGGTGGCGCCCTCGTCGATCGCGCTCTGGATCAGGCGCTGAACCTTCTCCCACTGCGCCAGCGAGACGACGGGGCCCGTCGCGGTGTCATCCCGGCTCGGATCGCCGACGACGACGCCAGACAGCGCGTCCCGGGCGATCTCGATCGCCTCGTCCATGCGATCCGCGGGGATGAGGAAGCGGGCGCCCGCATTGCACGACTGCCCGGAGTTGACGCAGATACCTGCAAGGTCGCGCTTGAGGACCGCCGCGAGGTCGGCGTCATCGAGAACGATGTTCGCCGACTTGCCACCGAGCTCCTGGGCGACGCGCTTGACGGTCGGCGCAGCATTGCGCGCAACTTCGACCCCCGCACGCGTCGAACCGGTGAAGGACACCATGTCCACATCCGGGTGCCCGGACATCGCAGCACCGACGGTCGGACCATCGCCCTGCACGAGGTTGAAGACACCAGCCGGAACGCCCGCGGCCTCAAGCACCTCAGCGACGATGATCGCGTTCAGCGGCGCGATCTCCGAGGGCTTGAGCACCATGGTGCAGCCGGCGGCGAGCGCCGGGCCGACCTTCGCGCCGATCTGATTGAGCGGCCAATTCCACGGCGTGATCAGCGCGCAGACCCCGATCGGCTCGGTGATGACGGTCGACGTGCCGACCGCGCGCTCGGACTCATGGCGCCTCAGCGCCGCAAGCGCCTGCATGAAATGCCCGAGACCGGCAGGTGACTGCGCCGCACGCGACAGTCCAATCGGCGCTCCCATCTCGATGGTAACCGCACGAGCGATGTCGTCGAGGCGCTCCTCGTAGGCCTTGATGACGCGCTCCAGCAGGGCGATCCGCTCTTCCTTCGTCGTCATCGAGAAGGTCTCGAACGCCGCTTTGGCCGCTGCGACCGCGCGGTCGACATCGGCCTTCGAGCCCAGCGCAACAGCGATGATCGGCTCCTCGGTCGCCGGATTGATGACGTCAACCGTGGCAGGCGTCGCAGGCGAGACCCACTCGCCACCAATGAAGTGCTTCTGCGCGTGCTCCACGAGGGACGGAGCGAAATCGAGGACGGAAGGCGCGGACGACATGAGTATCTCCTGTTCAACGGTGTCCACGTTGCCGTGGGCTCACCGTGCCGATGACAGTGCGGAGTTGTATCGTTTCTCTCAACCCGTGTCCAGTCTCGATGTATGGCTGGTCTGAAAGACTCTGGAGCGCGGATGTTCCGGCGTTGATAGAACCGTTCCAGGCCGAAGGCTCGAATGACCTACGCGTTCTACCAGCTATGGGTCGGATCAGCCGGGAAAACGCGGCGGGGGGAGGCGATAGGTCGCCGGCGTGACGGACATGCCGACCGGATTCCTCGTGAGACGCACAACGTCGCCGTCCTCGCGCGGGATCTCGACGATCGGATCCAAACCGAGATCCCTCGCCAGATCGAAAGCGAGAGCGATGTCGTTGACGGTTCCGGCCGGTACGCGTCGCTCGCTCAACTCCCTCGCCCACTCAGAGGCGCTACGCGTCTTCAGGCGCGACTCGAGCTCGACCCTCAGCTCCTCGCGATGCGCGACCCGTGCAGCGTTGGTCGAGAATCGGGCGTCATCAGCGACACCGGGCGCCCCGAGCACTTCACAGAACGTCGCGAACTGGCGGTCAGTCCCGACTGCCACGACGAGCTCGCCGTCAGCCGTCTTCAACAGACCGTAAGGGGTGACACTTGGATGATCGTTCCCCAGCTGGCGAGGAGTCTGGCCCGCGATCGTCCATGCAGCTGCCTGGTTCGCAAGCGACGCCAGCAACGCCAGCAACAGCGAGATGTCGATGTGCTGTCCCTCTCCAGTCCGATCGCGGTGGCGGAGCCCGGCCGCGATGCCGAAGGATGCGAAGATCCCTGCCAGGACGTCCACCAGCGCGACGCCGACCTTCTGCGGCTCGCCCCCGGGCGAGCCGGTGATGCTCATCAGTCCGCCCATCGCCTGGATGAGCAGGTCATAGCCGGGGCGCTCCGCGCCCAGCCCACGCCCGAACGCTGAGATCGAGCAGTACACGAGGCGCGGGTTGCTCGCGGTCAGCGCTTCGTATCCAAGGCCGAACCGCTCCATGACGCCGGGTCGAAAATTCTCGACGACCACATCCGCACGCTCGGCGAGTCGCCTCGCCTCCTCGCAGTCGGCCGGCCGATCGAGGTCGAGGATGATGCTCGTCTTGTTGCGGTTCACCGACTGGAAGTACGTAGCGTCTCCAGCGGAGTCGTACGGCGGGCCCCACGCGCGAGTGTCGTCGCCACCACCTGGACGCTCGACCTTGACGACGTTCGCCCCGAAATCCGCGAGCAGCATGGTGGCCAGCGGTCCCGCTAGAACTCGAGAGAAATCGAGGATCTCGACGTCGCCGAACGGGCCGGGACGCGCTTCGGGTTGGCTCATGCCGGACGGGTTGATTCGTTTCGAAATCTCATGGCAAGTTCAACAGTAGCCGAAGCGAGCCTCGGGGCTCAGGCGGGAGATTGCGACCGCTGATAAAGAACTTTGAGGCAGGGAGTATGACGGGCGCGATCGTCTCGCCGTCGATCTGCTCGGGCCACAGCTCACGCCATCCCAGTCGTTCTGGTATAACCCTTTCTATGTGCGCTCAGGAGACCAGGTCGGCGGCCAGCCCGGACGACGACGCGACCGGCCCGAACGCGCGGCGCTTCCCGAGGGTGATCGACGACGTCGACATCGCTCGCGTACCTGCTCTCGATCTTGCCGCTGGGGTTCAGATCCGAATTT
>WLNG01000026.1 GCA_009699915.1 Actinomycetota bacterium | reverse complement strand
GGCGGCCGCGGTGCTGCCGGGCGCGACGATGAGCTGCCCGTCGTCGCGGCTCGCGCGCTCGCCCGGCGGATCGCGCGCGAGATGACCGTCCGCCCGCTCGCGGCGCGCCCGACCGGCCGCTCGCCCGGCGGGGCGTGGCACGCCGTCCCCTCGCGGGGTGAGCCGGGGGAGATCGATATCGAGGCGACGGTGGAGGCGTGGATCGCAAGCGCCGCCGGTGGCCCGCCCGAGGTCGTGATCCGCCAGCAGCGCGCGCGCAGGCGCGCCGTGGTGCTCGCCGCGGATGTCTCCGGATCCTCCCGCGGGCCACGGCTGCTGAGCATCGGCGCGAGCGTCGGTGCGCTCACCGCGAGCCTGCGCGACGAGGCCGTCGGTGTGCTGGCGTTCTGGTCGGATGCCGCGACGATCTGCGAGCTGGGAGAGCAGGCCGGGCCTGACGCGATCATCGACCGGCTCGCGCGGATCCCGGCACGCGGGCTGACGAACGTCGCGTTCCCGCTCGAGATCGCCGCGGGCATGCTCGCGCCGCGCGACGAGCGCGAGGACCGCCGCGTTCTGCTGCTCTCCGACTGCGTCCACAATGCCGGCCCCGATCCGCGGCCGATCGCGGCACGGCTGCCGCGCGTGGACGTCCTGCTCGACGTCTCCGGTGAGTGTGATCGCGAGCTCGCGCAGGAGCTCGCGCGCGAGGGGCGCGGACTGTGTCTGCCGGTGCGCACGCCGCGGGATATCCCGCGGGCGCTCTCGCGGATCTTCGGCGATTGAGGCCGCCAGTCTCTCAGAGGACTCTCAGGGATCCCGAAGGTTGCCTTCAGGGGACGGTCCGATGCTGATCCCATGAACACGGACGCAGAGATCGCAAAGCTCCAGGCCCAGGCCCACCGCCGTCAGGACGCTCGCCGCCGTTCTCTGATCGCCGCCGCGCTGACCGCGCTGCTGCTCGCCACCGGCGGCGCCGGCTACGCCGAATTCCACGGCTCCCCTGCGACCGCTGCCTCGGGGGCGACCCAGACGACGGCGAGTATCGCCCCGACGGCCTCGGTCGGGCAGGTGTCGCCCGCGGCCCCGCTGCGCAGCGCGACCTCCTAGCCGGGCCTGCGCCGCCGGAACTCAAGGCTGCCTGCCGGTGGGCCGATGGGGCCCCCATGACCAGCACGCGCCGCGTTCTCGTTCATCCCCTGACCCGGATCGCATTCGCCTGCGCCGCCGGCCTGCTGACGATCCTCGTGCTGGCCGCCACTGCGCCTGCGGCCACGGTTGACGGCGCACGCATCAGCGCCGCCGCCTGACCTCACGTGCGGCCTGCGCCGATCGTCGTCTCCTGCAGGACCAGCAGCGCGCCTTCGCCGGTTGCGTAGGCCTCCTCGCCGTGAGTGACGACGTCGAGGCCGAGCGCTTCGTCGTCGTTGGACACTCGCAGCGGCATCAGCGCACCGAGGACCTTCAGCAGGACGTAGGTCGCCCCGAACGAGTAGGCGACCGTTCCCACGACGGCCAGCGTCTGCCAGAGCAGCTGGTCGGCGTTGCCGTAGAAGAGGCCGTCGGAGACTCCGTTCCAGCCGACCTGTGCGACCAGGCCGATGAAGAGGATTCCGACAAGGCCCGCGGTGCCGTGCGCCGCCAGGACGTCGAGGGTCTCGTCCACCCGCCAGCGTGGCCGCAGCACGATCACCGCGTAGCTCGGCAGCGCGGCGATGACGCCAAGCGCCATCGCCCAGCCCGGGCTGATGTAGCCCGCAGCCGGGGTGATCGCGACGCAGCCGACGACGATCGCGGTCGCCGCGCCGATCGCGGTGACGCGGCGCGTGCGCAGCAGGTCGAGCACGAACCACGCCGCGAGCGTGCAGGCGGGGCAGAGCAGCGTGTTGACGAACGCAAGCACGCCGGACTTGTTGGCCGCCAGCGCGCTTCCTCCGTTGAAGCCGAACCAGCCGAACCAGAGCAGCCCAGCGCCGAGCAGCACGAACATCGCGTTGTGCGGCAGGAATGCCTGCCGGCCCCAATCGCGCCGCGGACCGACGACGATCGCCGCCGCCAAAGCGGAGAAGCCCGAGGCCATCTCGACCGGGACGCCGCCCGCGAAGTCGAGCGTTCCTCCGCTCTGCAGCCAGCCACCGCCGAAGACCCAGTGGGCGAGCACCGCGTAGACGAGCACCGACCACAGCGCGGAGAAGATCAGGAAGGCCCCGAAGCGCATCCGTTCGACCACCGCACCGCAGACGAGGGCGGTCGTGATGATGCAGAACGTCGCCTGAAACGCGAAGAAGAGCAGGTGCGGAATCGTCTGCCCGGCGCGCGGCTCCAGGGTGACTCCGCTCAGCAGCGCGTTCCCGAATCCGCCGATGAATCCGTTGCCGGAGTCGAAGGCGAAGGAGTACCCGACAAGCGCCCAGGTGATCAGTGCGACGGAGATCGCCCCGAGACACATCATGAACGTGTTGAGGGTGTTCTTCGAGCGCACGAGCCCGGCGTAGAAGAGGCCCAGCGCCGGGGTCATCATCAGCACCAGCGCGGTCGCCGTCAGCACCCAGGCGGTATCGCCCGTGTCGATCCCCGCGGTCATGGGTGGCTCACTGGCGTCACGGCACCGCGGTCATGCTCGCCGGTGCGGATGCGCACCACCTGCTCGAGCGGGATCACGAGGATCTTGCCGTCGCCGACCTCGCCGGTGCGCGCTCCGTCGCGCAGCGCGGCGATCGTCGGCTCGACGAATTCGTCGGAGACGGCGACCTCGATGCGGACCTTCTCCGAGAGGTCCATCCGCACGGTGGTCCCGCGGTAGGTCTCGACGCGCTCGAGCTCGCCGCCGTGGCCCTGGACGCGGCTCATCGAGAAACCGCGAACGTCCGCGTGGTAGAGCGCCTCGAGGACGTCGTTGGTCTTCTCCGGCCGAAAGATGCCGATCACGAGCTTCATGAAGAGGTGCCCTCCAATGGGCGTGGGAGTGAACCAGAGCGTGACGGGGTTCGCCTGCCGTGTCGTTCGCCCGCTGTCCAAGCTTCCGCTGCCCGGTTTATCCATGCGGAGCAGCGCCCCCGGCGCCTCTACGATGCGCACGTGGGCCCCATCCAGCGACTGCTCGCCTCCGGCCGGATTCCGGACCCTGTCTTGCGCGCCGGCGCGCGCCTGAGCATCGCGCGGCGCCTGGTAAGCCTCAACCTTGGGTACCGGCGCAGCAGCGATCCGCTGGCGGCGGTTGCCGCGCGCCGCAGCACGGGCCCGATCGCCGTTGCGACCGATCACGCCAACAGCCAGCACTACGCGGTCGCGCCGGGATTCTTCGAGCTCGTCCTGGGGCCGCGCCTGAAGTACTCGTCGTGCCTCTTCGAGAACGATCGGGCAACGCTGGCGCAGGCGGAGGAGGCGATGCTGGCGCTGACCGTGGAGCGTTCCGGGGTGCGCGACGGGATGGAGGTGCTCGATCTCGGCTGCGGTTGGGGGTCGTTGAGCCTCTGGCTCGCCGAGGCGCTGCCGGAGGTGCGCGTGACCGGCTTCTCGAACAGCGCGGCGCAGCGGGAGTTCATCCTGGCGCGAGCCGCCGATCGCGGCCTGGCCGATCGCGTCACGGTGATCACCGGCGATGTCAACGAGCTCGATCTCGGACGGCGCTTCGATCGGGTCGTCTCGGTCGAGATGTTCGAGCACGCCCGGAACTGGCAGGCGTTGCTCGAGCGTGTTGCGCGGCATCTGCATTCGGACGGCGCGCTCTTCGTTCACACCTTCGCCCACCGGCGCCACGCTTATGACTTCGAGCGCGGCTGGATGGCGGACCGCTTCTTTACCGGCGGGCAGATGCCGGCTGCGGGGCTGCTCGGGCGGATCGCGTCACCGCTGCGGCTCGACCGGCAGTGGTGGGTCGGCGGCGAGCACTACGCGCGCACGTCGGCCGGCTGGTTGGCGAACCTCGACGCGAACCGAGCGGCCGTGCTCGCTGCGCTGCGGGCGACCGAGGGTGACCGCGCATCCGCGGCGCTGGAGGAGTGGCGCATCTTCTTCATCGCCGTCGAGGAGCTCTTCGGGCTGCGCGGCGGACGCGAGTGGGGGGTGGTTCACCAGCTTCTGACGCCGGCCGGTGATAAAGGCTTAACGAGACGCGGTTTGTAAAACACGAAACAAAGTGCGTATGATGATCCGGTCCCGTCCCCGACCACCGGATCCATGAGCGCCGCTCTCGACAACCTCATCTCACCCGGAGTCCTCTTCTTCGCCCTCGGTGCGTTCGCCGCGTGGGTGCGCTCCGACGTCTCGCTGCCCCGGCCGGTCGCCCAGGCGCTTGCGATCTACCTGATGGCGGCGATCGGCTTCAAAGGCGGCGTCCAACTGCGCGAGGCCGGGGTCGACGCAGACGCGATTCTCGCCCTCGGTGCCGGCCTCGCTCTCGGCTTGACCCTGCCGCTGATCGCCTTCTTCCTGCTGCGACGGCTGACGCCGGTCGACGGCACGAACGCCGGGGCGATCGCTGCTCACTACGGGTCGGTGAGCCTCGTGACCTTCGGCGCTGCGATCGCGCTGCTGGAGAGCGTCGGCGAGCCGACCTCCGGCTTCATGCCGGCGGTCCTGGCGCTGATGGAGGCGCCCGCGATCGCCGTCGGCGTGCTGCTCGCGCGGCGGTCCGGCGCGGCGGGCGGGAGGCTCGGCTCCCAGGTGCGCGAGGCCGTGACGAGCGGCAGCGTGATGGTGCTGATCGGCGCCACGGTCATCGGCGTGATCCTCGGGACCGAGGGCCGCGAGGATCTCGACGGTTTCTTCATCGCGCCGTTCACCGGCGTGCTCGCGCTCTTCCTGCTCGACATGGGCCTGCTCGCCTTCGGGCGGATCGGCGCGCTGCGCGCCGCCGGCTGGCGGATGATCGCGTTCGCGCTCTACATGCCGCTGATCGGGGGCACGCTCGGCGCACTGCTCGGCTGGGCGATCGGCATGGACGCCGGCGACGTGGCGCTGCTCGCGACCCTTGCCGCGAGCGCCTCCTACATCGCCGCGCCGGCCGCGATGCGCGTCGCGCTGCCGGAGGCCGATCCGGGCCTCTCGCTGCCGCTGGTCCTCGCAGTGACCTTCCCGCTGAACCTCATTGCCGGGATCCCGCTCTACCTCGCGCTCGCCCGCGTGCTGACGGGGGGCTGAGGTGGGGGCACCGACGGTTGCGATGGTGGGAGCCGGGCAGCTCGCCCGCATGACCCACCAAGCGGCGATCGACCTCGGGGTCGAGCTGCGGGTGCTCGCCGCCACGTCGCAGGACCCAGCAGTCCTCGCCGGCGCCGTCCACCAGATCGGCTCGCCCGCGGAGCTCGCCGATCTGCGCCGCCTCGCCGAGGGCGCCGATGTCGTCACCTTCGACCACGAGCGCGTCCCGCCAGAGCTGCTCGCCCGGCTCGAGGCGGACGGCGTCAACCTTGCCCCGCCCGCCCGGGCCAAGCTCCTCGCCCAGGACAAGGCTCACCAGCGTGAGCATCTGGCGGCTCTTGGCCTTCCGGTGCCACCGTTTGCGCTGGCGCGCGGCCTGCGGGAGATCGAGGAGTTCGGCTCGCTGCACGGCTGGCCGCTCGTCGCGAAGGCGCCGCGAGGCGGCTACGACGGGCGCGGGGTGACCGTCGTCGCGGATGCGAAGGTGGCCTCGGCCGTGCTGGGCGAACTGCCTGACGGCGTCCTGCTCGAGCCGCTGCTGGCGATCGAGCAGGAGCTCGCCGTGCTCGTGGCTCGCACCCGCGTCGGGGAGCAGGTTGCCTACCCGGTCGCGCAGACCGTCCAGCGCGATGCGATGTGCCGGGAGATCCGCGTCCCGGCGCCGATCCCGCCGCAGCTCGCCGACAAGGCTCGTTCGCTCGCGCTGGAGATCGCGGAGCGCTCGGGCGCCGTCGGCCTGCTGGCGCTCGAGCTCTTCGTCGTCGATGGCCTCCTGCTCGTCAACGAGCTCGCGCTGCGGCCGCACAACTCCGGGCACTTCACGATCGAGGGATCCTGCACCTCGCAGTTCGAGCAGCACCTGCGCGCGGTCCTTGGTTGGCCGCTCGGCGTCCCGGATCTCGTCGCGCCCGCCGTGGTGACGGTGAATGTCGTCGGTCCGGCCGACGGCGCCCAGCCTGCGGAGCGCGTCGCCGAGGCGCTCGCCGTTCCGGGGGTCCATCTCCATCTCTACGGCAAGGAGCCCGCGCCGGGCCGCAAGCTCGGCCATGTCACGGCGTGCGGTGCGCAGATCGCTGAGGTCGCCGCCAGGGCCCGGGAGGCAGCGTCCATTCTCGAGGGAGGTTCCGCATGAGCGCAGTGGTCGGCATCGTCATGGGTAGCGACTCCGATCTCGAGGTGATGCGGCCCGCGGCAGAGGTTCTGACGCAATTCGGCGTCGCGCACGAGCTGCGCGTCGTTTCGGCGCACCGCACGCCCCAGCAGATGCTCGAATACGGGCTCGGCGCGGAGGATCGCGGGCTGCAGGTGATCATCGCGGGTGCCGGTGGGGCCGCCCATCTGCCCGGGATGCTGGCGGCGTGCACCTCGCTGCCGGTGATCGGAGTGCCGGTACCACTGCGGGATCTGAACGGGATTGATTCGCTGCTCTCGATCGCTCAGATGCCCACAGGCATCCCGGTTGCGACCGTCGCGATCGGCGGTGGGCGCAACGCCGGGATTCTCGCCGCGCGGATTCTCGGCGTCACCGACCAGCGCATCCGCGCCGCGGTGACCGCCGACCGTGAGCGCTCGGCCGAGCGGGCGCTGACGGCCGACCGGCGCCTCAGGGCCGAGCCTTGAGCTAGGCGATCATCCCCGCCGCGACCGTGGAATTCGATCGCCGATCCTGCGCCTTCGGTAGGGGTATCCGGTAGCCGCCGCCTCTACCGGAAACCCTGTAATCGGGCCGCGGCGGCCGCGGGCGCCTCCTACAGTCGGCCCATGTGGTTGGTCCGCGGCCCGGGCGCGGTTATGGCGGTTCGCATCGCGCTGATCGCGGCACTCGTTGGCGCGAACGTCGCCACCGTCGTTGTGACGAGCGATTCCGCGCAGATCGGTTTTGGATTCCTGTTCGCGCTGCCGGTCGGGCTTGCGGCGTGGTGGTTCGGCAGCCGCGCCGGCGTCCTCCTGGCCGTTCTCTGCGTCGGCCTGTGGATCGGTGCCGTGGCGCTCGGCTTCGGCCTGCACGCCGGGGAATGGGAGGCGGCCGCTGCGCTGAGGGGCATCATCATCATCGCCGTGGCGCTGCTCGTCAGCTTCCTGCGTGCGCGCTTGGGCGATCTCATCTCTGCGCAGGCCGAGGTCGAAGCGCTGCGCGAGGCGCTCAGCCCGGCTCGGATTCCGGAGCTCCCGGGCCTGGAGATCGCGGTGACCTTCCGTCCCGCGGAGCATGCAGTCGCCGGCGACTTCTACCTCGCCCAGGAGCTGCACGGATGTAGCGTGATCATCATCGGCGACGTCGTCGGACACGGCATCCGCGCGGCCCGCGACGCGACCTTCGCACGCGCGCTGCTGGGCAGCATGGCGGCCGGCAGCCGCGATCCCGGGATGATCCTTGGGCTCGCGAACCGGGTGCTCTGCGAGGCCTGGGATGACGAGAACTTCCTCACCGCGGTCTGTGTCGTCCACGACCCGGCCGCGAACACGCTCCACTGGGCTCTCGCCGGCCACGCGGCCCCCTTGAGCCTGCAGGACGGGCACGAGCTCAACGGCGAGTTTCGCGGCCCGCCGCTCGGAGTCACACCGGAGGCGACCTTCCCGGTGCACTCTGCCGCGCCCTCACCCGGATACGGGATGCTGCTCTTCACCGACGGCGTCACCGAAGCCCGGCGCGACGGCATGCTGATGGGGTTGCCACGGGTCCGCGACCTCGTTCGGGTGTTCGGGGAGCGCCCGCCGAGCGAGATCGTCGACGCGATCGATGAGCTGGTCATGGACTTCACGCGCGGCCGTCTCCGCGACGACATGTGCGTCATCGCGCTGCGCCTGAAGTGAGCGATCAAACTATTGACACCAATCTACCGCTGAACAGTGGTATAGTACAGGCATGGATGTTCCTCACCCGATTCCCGAACCCCTCAGCGAGCTGATCGCCGCGCGCTTCCGCGTCCTTGCCGATCCGATGCGCATCCGCCTGCTCGACCTCCTGCGCGATGGTGAGCAATCGGTCGGTGAGCTGACGATGGTGCTTGGCACCTCGCAGCAGAACGCCTCCAAGCATCTCGGCGTGCTGTACCAAGCAGGCCTCGTCTCACGCACGAAGGACGGCACGTTCGTCCGCTACGCGATCGCCGATCCGAGCGTCTTCGCGCTCTGCGAGAGCGTCTGCGGCGGCATCCAGCGCCAGATCCACGACCTCGACCAGATCCTTACGGGAGGCACGGCATGACCACCACCGGCACAACCTGCTCCACGACCTCGCCTGGCTGGCCGCTGGAACGCGTCCTCTTCGCGATGGCCGGCACGATGACGCTGATCAGCGCACTGCTGGTGGCCGTTGTCTCACCCTGGTTCCTCCTGCTCACCGCCTTTGTGGGCATCAACCAGTGGCTCTACGTCGCGTTCGGGGCGTGCCCCGCATCGATCTTCATGAGGCGGGTTCTGCACCTGCGGTCGGTGCTCTACCCGGCGGCCGGCAGCTGATGCCCGAGTTCGGCCCCATCGGGCGCCTGGGCCGCTGGTCGGCGAGCAACGTCCGGATCGTCAGCCTCGTCTGGCTCGTCATCGTCGTCGGCCTTGGCGTGCTCGCGCCCAAGGTGGAGACGGCGCTCTCCGGAGCCGGATGGGAGGCGAGCGGCTCGCAGTCCGTCGCGGCGCGCAAGGCAATCGATCGCAACTTCCAGGGCCTCTCCTCGAGCGCGCTCTGGGTCGTGGTGCACTCGAATTCCGCCACAGTCTCCGACCCGGCATTCCAGCAGCGCGTGACGGAGGCCTCGGCCGCGCTGAAGGCCGATCCGCGCGTGCGCGCGGTGGTCGCCCCCCAGCCCGGAGCGTCGATCTCGCGTGACGGCCACACCGCGATCATCCAGGGCGCGGCGGGAGCCGACTCCAACACGATGGTCCGTGCCGCCGACGACCTCAAGACCGAGCTCCACAAACTCCAAGGCGACGGCGTGCAGGTGTCGCTCACCGGTGCCAGCGGCATGTGGTCCGACTTCAACGCGGCCAATCGCTCGGCCATGATGAAGAGCGAGCTCATCTCCTGGCCGGTGACGCTCATCATCCTCGTGCTCGCCTTCGGCTCGCTCGTCGCGGCCGGTCTGCCGCTGCTGCTGACGATCGCCGGACTCGTCGCCTCCGCCGGGTCGCTCTATGTCGGCACCCAGCTGCTCGACATCTCGATCTGGGCGATGAATTTCGCCCTCATGTTCGCGCTCGCCCTCGGGATCGACTACGCGCTCTTCATCGTCCACCGCTTCCGCGGCTCGCTCTTCGGCCAGCACGAATCGGTCGCCGACGCCGTCGGGGAGACGATGGACACCGCCGGCAAGGCGGTCCTCTTCAGCGGCATCACGGTGCTCGTCTCGCTGACCGCCGTGATGCTCGTGCCCTCGCCGGCGTTCCGCTCGATGGCACTGGGGATCATGGTCGCGGTCGTCTTCATTCTCGCCGCGACGCTGACGCTGCTGCCCGCTGTGCTCGGCAAGCTCGGCCCGCGCATCGACCGACTCTCGCTGCCGTGGGTCCACCAGGGTGAGCATCGCTCACCGCGCTTCGCGGCGTGGGGAGAGCGCCTCTGGCGCCACCCGTACGCCTTCGGCGGACTGGCGCTGGTGGTCCTGATCGCGCTGATCATTCCCGTCTTCGGGCTGAAGACGGGAATGCCGTCGATCAAGGTCGTTCCGCAGGGCGACAGCTCGCGGATCGGCTACGTCCAGGTCCAGCGCGCCTTCGGCGACGGCGCGCCCGGCGCGCTGCAGGTGGTCACGACGCAGGGCGACGCCGCGAAGGTGACCGCCGTCGCTACAGCCGACAACGGCGTCGCGCGAGTGATGCCGGCGATCGCGGGCTCGGGCGGTGCGACGCTCGTCCAGGTGATCCCGAAGACCGACCCGTCCGCCAAGGCGACCGGGGCGACGATCGATCGGCTGCGCGCGGCGCTTCCCGCGGGGGCGCTGGTCGGTGGGGCTGCAGCCGAGAACCACGATCTCGAGCAGCTCCTCTCCGCAAAGACGCCGCTCGTGATCGGCGTGGTGCTCGTCCTCGGCTTCCTGCTGCTGCTGATCGCGCTCCAGGCCCCGATCATCGCCGCGCTCGGCGTGCTCACGAGCCTGCTGGCTACGGGCGCTGCCTTCGGCGTCGCCCGCCTGATCTTCCAGG
>WLNG01000025.1 GCA_009699915.1 Actinomycetota bacterium | reverse complement strand
CGCCGATCGACGCGATCTTACGCTCGCCATCGACCCACACGCCGGTGAAGTCCGGCCCGTCCTGTGGCCGCCCGGCGGCGATCACGCCCTCCTGCAGGAGGGCGGCCGCGATCGCCCGCTCCATCGCGCGGACATGTGCGACAACGTCGTCGGTGCGCACGATCGGGTAGCCGGTCAGCTGGCCGGGGCCGTGGTAGGTCGCGCGGCCACCCCGGTTCACGTCGACGATCGCGATTCCCCGCTCGGCATACCACGCCTCAGGGAAGGGCAGCTCGCTGGCCTCGGTCCGTCGCCCGCGCGTGTAGACCGGGTCATGCTCCAGGAGCAGCAGCGTGTCGGGAATCGCCTGCGCACTGCGCGCGGCTCGGACGCGCTCCTGCAGCGCAAGGCCCTCCTCGTAGGGCAGGCGGCCGAGCTGGACCGCCCAAAGCTCGGGGGTGGGGGCCATCGGGGAGAGCATACGCCGGGCAGGAACCGGCCGGCCGCGCTCAGCTGGTGAGTGTCAGCGGAGCCTCGAGGATCGAGCGCACACGCTTGAGGAAGGCCGCGGCCTCGGGGGCGGTCAGGAGCCGGTGGTCGACCACGAGCTCGAGATCGACCACGCGCCGGATCGCGACCTGCCCATCGCGCACGACCGGCCTGGCCTCGGCCTCGCCGGCGGCGAGCGCGGCGGCCTGTCCGGGGGTGACGAACGGCTCGAGCGATCGCACGCCCGGGCCGGGCGACGGCCAGAGCGTGAAGGTGCCGCCGGCGAGCTCCGGCGAGGCGATCGTCCCGGAGGTCACGCGCGCGGCCAGCGCTCGGGCCTCCGCAGCGATCTCCGCGAGCCCCTTGCGGTCGGCGTCGAGGATCGTCGGCGCCAGCGGCGCTCCAGGAGAGGGCATCAGCACGGCGACGTTCACGCGCTCGAAGCGCTCGAAGCGCGCATCGCGGTATGCGCCGTTGACCCGTGGGTGCGCGCTGAGCGCGAGCGCGACCGCTTTCACGAGGATGTCGTCAATGCCCGGCGCGCCGGCGCCCGGGACTCCTTCGAAGGTCTCGAGCAGCTCCTCGGCGAGCTCCAGGTCGACGGTGGTGCGCAGGGTGATCGTCGGGATCGTCGCCCGTGCCTCCGCGACGCGGCGGGCAAACTGCTGCTGCGCGCGGTCCGGATCGCTGGCTGTCACGGCGCCGCGTGGTGCGGTGACGCCCTGTTCGGGCTCCTCCGTCGCCGGCGCATCGGCGGGCGCCTCGGCGTCGAGGTGACCGATCACCGCGCCGACCGGGAGGGTCTCGCCCTCCTGCGCGACGATGCGCAGCACGCCCTGCGTCTGCGCCTCGAGCGTGTGGGTCGTCTTGTCGGCCTCGATCTCGGCGAGGGCGTCACCGGGACGGGCGGCGGCCGCCTCGTGCGCGATCCAGCGCACGAGCGTTCCGACCTCCATCGCCCCGGAGAGGCGTGGCATCAGGATCTCCGGCATCGGCGGTGACCCTAGCGCGCCGCGTCAGCCCGGCGCCTCGAGCGTGAAGGTGCTCCAGCGGGCGAGGAAGTCGTCGGCGGCGAGGCTCTCCAGGTCGGCGCGGATCGCCTCCTCCAGCCGCCGGCGGGTGCGCGCGGGAACATCCCAGTAGAGGACGACCTCGAGGTCGTCGAGGCTCTGGATCTCGACGTGGTCGACCTGGTCGCCCGCACCGAAGAGGCGTGCGCCGCGCCCGCTGCGCGTGACGATCAGCCGGTAGGCCGCCTTCGCCCTCATGACGCCGCAAGCTCCAGCGCCGCGGCGGCGGCACGGTCGAGGTCGTCGTCGCCGTGGAAGATCCTTCCAGGCAGGTCCGGTTCCTTGCCCGGGACCCAGACTGCCGGCACGTCACGGGCTCCGCATCTTGCAGCCATCTCCGTCGCCCGCGCGAGCGCATCGCGCGTGACGCGCGTCGCGCAGCCGGCGAGCAGCGACTTCGGATGCATCTCGCAGGCCGAGCCCGCGATCAGGATCGTCTCCTCACGCTCGAGGTCGTGTCCCCCAGCGAAGGCCTGGCGGAAGGCGGCGAGTGAGAACGGCACGACCCGCCCGATCGAGCGCGCGAAGGTCGCGGCGCGCATCGCGAGGGCCGAGTCGGCAGGGAACGGTTGCGGCCAGCGCAGCGGCTGCAGGCCGCGTTGCGCGACCCGCTCGGCGTAGTCCTCGCGCTGCTGCGCGTCGATGGTGGCCCAGTCCTGCGGCGCTGCGAGCTCACGCGCGAGCACCGGAATCCAGGCCGTGGCCACCGGCATCACCTGGAGGATGCGCTCGGCGACCAGATAGGCCTGCGGATTGGCGAGATCGAAGAAGAAGAGCGGGTCGGCCGGGAGCGCGGCGCCCGGGGCATTCCCGTGGCGGGTGACGTCCAGGCCGCTCAAGGGCTCTTACCCGTGGATCAGCCAGCCGTCAGCGGCGCGGGCGGCCTCGAGGATCGCCTCGCTGAACGTCGGGTGCCCGTGGACCATCGTCGCGAGCTCGGGGTAGCCGCCCTCGAGCAGCTTCGCGTTCACGACCTCCTGGATCATGTCCGTGGCCTTGCTGCCGACGATGTGCGCGCCGAGGATCTCGCCGTACTTGCGGTCGCCGATGAGCTTCACGATGCCGGCGCGGTCGCCATAGACCGTGGTCGCGCCGGCGACGCCGTACGGGACCTTGCCGACGGCGACGTCGTGTCCGGCGGCCTTCGCCTGCTCCTCGGTCAGGCCGAAACTCGCGACGTTGGGCATGCAGAAGGTCGCCCGCGGGATGTCCACGTAGTCGAGCGGGTGCGGGCTGTGACCGGCGATCACCTCGGCCGCGATCACGCCCTCCTCGCTGGCCTTGTGGGCAAGCGCGGGGCCGCGGACGAGGTCGCCGATTGCGAAGACGTTCGCGCGGGTGGTGCGCCCGAGCTCGTCGACCTTGATGAGGCCGGTCTCGTCCAGCTCGACGCCGGCGACGTCCAGCCCGAGCCCCTCGACGTCGGGCCCACGCCCGGTTGCGATGGCGAGCCAGTCGGCGCTGCCGTCGGCGTCGCCGTAGCGGAAGGTCACGGCGTCATCGCCGGAGACGACGTCGGTGACGAAGGTCGCGGTGTGGACGTCGAGCCCCGTCTTCTTGAAGACGCGAGCCGCGGCCTTGCTGATGTCGGCATCCTCGCTCGGCAGGACCCGGTCGAGCCCTTCGAAGAGCTGGACCTCGGTTCCCAGGCGCACGTAGGCGGAGGCGATCTCGCTGCCTGAGGCCCCGGCGCCGACGACCGCCAGGCGCTTGGGAAGCTCGCTCAGCGCCCAGGCC
The DNA here is from genome assembly GCA_009699915.1 of Actinomycetota bacterium. Lineage (GTDB taxonomy): Bacteria > Actinomycetota > Thermoleophilia > Solirubrobacterales > Solirubrobacteraceae > F1-60-MAGs163. The sequence continues at coordinate 7,365 of WLNG01000025.1, read as the reverse complement.
TCCTCGGTGCCGATCACGCGTCCGCCGAACTCCACGCCGGGGATCGAGCGCCGCACCGAGCCGCACGCCAGGATGATGCCGCGGGTGGCTGCAAGCTCACGGCCCGCGACGGAGACCGTTCCCTGCTCGGTCAGCGATCCGAGCCCCTCGACGAACTCAATCCCGTGCTTCTTGAGGAGCATGCCGACCCCGCCGGTGAGCGTTCCGACGACCTCGTCGCGGCGCGCCATGACCTTCGGGAAGTCCACCTGCGGCTCGCCGACCTCGATGCCGAACTCCGCCGCCTCGCGGATCTCCTGGATGACGTCGGCCGACCGCAGGACCGCCTTCGCCGGGATGCAGGCGTAGTTCAGGCAGCGTCCGCCGATCTGGTCCTTTTCCACCACGGCGACGCGCAGGCCAAGCTGCGCCGCGCGGATCGCGCCTACGTAGCCGCCCGGGCCGGAGCCGATGACGACGACATCGAAGGTCTCGCTGGTCATAGCGCGAGTCTAGGCATTTGGGTCGCCTTCCGGGGGGTCGACCGACGTCGGCGCCTTCATCCGTCCCATCACCCGCACGAGTTTCCAGAAGAGCCAGCCGCCGGAGCCGAGCACGACCGCACACAGCAGCAGCGCCCAAAGGTTCGAGGCGACCATCAGCGCAAGCGCCGACATGATCAGCGTCGCAGCGAGGATCGCCTGAAAGCCGATCACCGCGATGTAGTGCCTGGCCCAGATCCCCCAGGCATCGGCAAGCAGAATCGCCGCGAAGATGAAGACCGTCGCCGCCGAGGGCTCGGCGCCTTCGACCGCGACGTTCAGTGCCCAGAGGAGCACATTCAGGACGGCGAGGACGAACGCCGCGATCGCCGCGACGCGCAGCGGCAGCGGACGTTCATTCGGCCCGAGCGGGGTGAGCCCGGCGCGCAGCGCTTCGGCCAGCGCCTCGCCGCGCAGCTTCCCCTCGGGCGCGCCGCCGCTCTCAGACACGCTTCGCCTCACGTCCCAGAGCGCCGCGCAGGCCGTCGGCCGCTCCCTGCGGGTCCTGCGCGTCGGTGATCGCCCGCACGACGGCGATCCGCGTGGCGCCGGCCTCGAGGACCTGCGGCAGCCCGTCCGCGTCGATCCCGCCGATCGCAAACCAGGGGCTCGTCGCAGCCCCTGCTGCGTAGCTCACGAGCTCCAGCCCGACCGGCGCACGCCCGGGCTTGGTCGGCGTGGCGTGGACCGGGCCGACGCCGAGGTAGTCGGCGCCGTCGGCGTGCGCGCCATCCACCTGGGCGGGGCTGTGCGTGCTGCGCCCGATCAGCGCCTCGGTGCCGGCGAGCTCGCGCGCGCGAGCCACCGGGAGGTCGTCCTGGCCGACGTGGGCTCCATCGGCGCCCGACGCCGCGACGAGATCGGGGCGGTCGTTGAGCAGGAACAGCGCCCCGTGTGCGTCGCAGAGCTCGCGCGCTCGGACCGCGGCCTGCAGGATCTCCGCGTCGCTCGCATCCTTCGCGCGCAGCTGAAAGATGTCCACGCCGCCGGCCAGCGCGGGTCCGAGCACCTCCTCAAGCGTTCGCCCGCCCGGCGCGGCGTCGCTGATCAGGTAGAGGCGTGCGCCGAGGAGGCGCGCGCGGCGGTCGGGGAGCGATCGCATCGTCATCAGTCTGGCAGGGGTAGGATCTGCGAGAACGGGAGCCCCGGGCCGCGGGGGCTGAGAGGGCACCGCGCCGGGGCCGACCGTCAGCAGCTGATCCGGGTCATGCCGGCGAAGCGAGGAGCCTGCCCTGCCGCACAACGACCACCAGAGCCATGACGTCGTCATCGTCGGCGGCGGTGTCTGCGGGCTCGCAGTCGCCTGGCGTGCGCGATCCCGCGGGCTCGACGTCTGCCTGGTCGAACGCGGACAGCTCGGCGCCGGCGCTTCGGCGGTCGCCGCGGGCATGCTTGCGCCGGTCAGCGAGGCCGATGCGGGCGAGCGGGCGCTCATGCTGCTCGGGATCGAGAGCGCGCGCCGCTGGCGGACCTTCGCCGGGGAGCTGCTCGATGCGACCGGGATCGATCCCGGCCTGCGCGAGCACGGAACGCTGATCGTCGCGCGCGATGGCGACGAGGCCGCCGCGCTTGAGCGCGAACTCGCCCTGCGTGATCGCATGAGCCTTGAGACCCGTCGCCTGCTGCCGTCCGAGGCGCGCGAACTGGAGCCGGGGCTCGTCCCCTCGCTGCGCGCCGCGGCGGAGATCCCCGGGGACCGCTGCGCCGATCCGCGCGCACTCTGCCAGGCACTCGTCCTGGCCGCCGAGCGCGCCGGCGTCGTACTGCTGGAGGGCGCCGAGGTCTTCCGGATCGTGGTGGAGGGCGACCGTGCAGCGGGCGTCGAGCTGGCGGATGGTCGCCGGATCACCGCGGGGGACGTCGTGATCGCGGCCGGCGCGTGGTCCGGGCTGCTCGACGGGCTGCCGGAGGGGGCGCGCGTGCCGGTCCGCCCGGTCAAGGGCCAGTCGCTGCGCCTGCGCGACCCGGACCATGATCCGGCGCAGCCCCTGCTCGAGCGCGTCGTGCGCTACGAGGGCGGGTATCTCGTCCCGCGTGGTGATGGGCGCTACGTGCTCGGTGCGACGGTGGAGGAACGCGGCTTCGATACGACGATGACGGCGCTCGGCGTGTACGAGCTGCTGCGCGACGCGGCCGAACTGGTCCCCGGTCTGCTCGAACTCGAACTCGAGGAGGCGATCGCGGGCCTGCGTCCCGGGACGCCCGACAACGCGCCGGCACTCGGCCGTTCCTCGGCGCTCCCGGGCCTCGTATGGGCGACGGGTCACTACCGCAACGGCATCCTGCTGGCGCCGGTGACCGGCGACCTGCTGGCCGGCGTGCTCGCAGGGGACGGCGACATCCCGGCCGCCTTCGACCCGAACCGCTTCGCCGGAGTTCGCGCATGATCCGCCTCAACGGCACGCAGGTCGAGGGCCGCGACGGTGCGACGGTCGGCGATCTGCTCGCCGATCTCGGCGTCGAGTCGCAGGCGCGCGGAGTGGCGGTCGCCGTCGACGGGGAGATCATCCCCCGATCAGAGTGGGGCAGCCATACGGTCCCGGCAGGGGCGAGCGTTGAGGCCGTCACGGCGGTGCAGGGCGGATGACGCGCGATCCGCTGCGCATCGCCGGGCAGGAGTTCGCCTCACGGCTGATCCTCGGCACCGGCGGTTTCCCGCGCATGGAGACGCTGGCCGAGGCGATCGCCGCCGCCGAGGCGCAGATGGTCACGGTCGCGCTGCGACGCATCGACGCGCAGGCGCGCCATTCGCTTGCCGACGTCCTCCACGGCTGCGGCGTGCGGATCCTCCCCAACACGGCCGGCTGCTTCACCGCGCGCGACGCGATCCTCACGGCGAACCTCGCCCGTGAGGCGTTCGAGACCGACTGGGTGAAGCTTGAGGTGATCGGTGACGAGCGCACCCTGCTGCCCGACGCGCCCGAGCTGCTGGCGGCAGCCGAGCGACTTGTGGCCGACGGCTTCGTCGTGCTGCCCTACACGACCGACGATCCCGTCCTTGCGCGCCGTCTGGAGGATGTGGGCTGCGCGGCGGTGATGCCGCTCGGCTCGCCGATCGGCTCCGGGATGGGTATCCGCAACCCGTACAACATCGCCCTGATCGTCGAGGCTGCAGGCGTGCCGGTGATCCTCGACGCCGGAGTCGGGACCGCATCCGATGCGGCGCTCGCGATGGAGCTCGGCTGCGACGCGGTCCTCTGCGCGAGCGCGATCTCGCGAGCACAGGATCCGGTGGCGATGGCGCGTGCCATCCGCGCCGGGGTTGAAGGCGGACGCCTGGCATACGGGGCCGGACGCATCCCCCGCCGGCTCCATGCGGAGGCCTCTTCACCGATGGAGGGCCTGCCGGAGTACCCGCAAGCACCTCCCTCATGAGCCCGGACGACCTCCTCGACGCGTTGCAGGAGGCCTGGGTCGGGCGCCGGCGCAGCGCCTTCGCGGAGATCTGTGCGTCCGACCTCCACTGGGAGGATCCGTTCGCGGGCGAGCCGCTCTACGGGCCGGAAGCGCTCGGCGACCATGCCGCGCGCATGTGGGAGGCGTTCCCGGATGCGCGCGTCGAGCCCGCGGGCGCACGTCTTGCGTCCGGCAGGTTCATCGCGGTGCCGGTCCGCCTGGCCGGCACACACTGCGGCGATCTCGCCGGGATCCCGGCGAGCGGACGCGCCCTCGATCTCCACGCGGTCCTCTACTGCGAGCTCGATCCACCGGCGAGGCGCCTCTGGCGGGTGCGGGTCTTCGTAGACGCCTACGAAGCCGCCGTCCAGATCGGCGTGCTGCCGCGCCGCGGGTCGCTGGCTGAGCGGGCGCTGCTGATGGTTCGCGGCTTCGGGCTGCGCCGCGGCGCGCCGGGCGAGGTCGAGAGTGGTGCTCCGGTGCGCGACGATCGTCCGAGCGAGTAGCGTCGGCGGTTCAGCGAGGGGAGCGGTAGATGCCGAAGAGCGATAAGCAGCCGCAGGGGAAGGGCAAGGGGAAAGGCGACGGCAAGCCCAAGCCGCTCGCGCCGCCCGGCCTCATGGCCGCCGTGCAGGCCATCAACGCCGACATGAAGAAGGACCGCAAGGATAAGCCCGGTCGGTCCTCCCGGCGCGCCGAGCTGCGCCGAGCGCTCGCGCCAGCGAACCTCGAGAAGCCCCTCTCGTCCCGGTCCCGCGACGAGTACGAGCGCGGGATCGCACTGCGCGAGCGAGCGCCGTTCGAGGCGCTCGGAGCGTGGCAGGAGCCGGCGGACCGTCCGGATCCGGTGGATGTCCTTGAGGCGCAGGCCGCCGACCGGGAGCCCGACCTCGTTCCGATCCGCTACGGGCGGATGCTCGTCTCGCCGTTCACGTTCCTGCGCGGTTCGGCTGCGGTGATGGCGTGGGATCTCTCCCGTGCGCCGACCGCCGACCTGCGCGTGCAGTGCTGCGGCGACGCGCACCTCCTGAACTTCGGCAGCTACGCCGCGCCTGACCGGCGCCTGGTCTTCGATCTGAACGACTTCGACGAGACGCTCCCGGCGCCCTTCGAGTGGGACGTCAAGCGGCTCGTCGCGTCGTTTGAGGTCGCGGGGCGCGACAACGGCTTCTCCGATCGTGACACGCGCCGCGCGGTGAAGGCCGCTGCTGCGTCGTACCGCGAGTGGACGCGCCACTTCGCGGCGACCGGCTTCCTCGACACGTGGTTCACCCGGCTCGACATGGACTTCGTCCTCAACGTGATCGCGCGCGTCGCGCCGAAGGACCTGGCCAAGCGCTCCGCCAAACAGGTCGCGAAGGCCCGGTCCCGCACGAACCTCGGCGCGCTCAGCCGCTTCGCCGAGCAGGTTGACGGCGGCTGGCGGATCAAGCCGCACCCACCGACGATCGTGCGCATACGCTTCGAGGACAACCCCGGGCTGGAGGAGATCGTCTCCGGCGCTTTCGAGGACTACCTCGCCTCGATGGATCCGGATCGCCGAGCGCTCGTCAGCCGCTATCGCCTGCAGGACATGGCGCGCAAGGTCGTCGGCGTCGGCTCGGTCGGCACCGAGGCGCTGATGTTGCTGATGATGGGCGACCGTGACGACGATCCGCTCTTCCTGCAGGTCAAGCAGGCGCTGCCGTCGGTCCTCGAGCCGTACGCCGGGGCATCCGAATACTCCAATCATGGGCAGCGCGTCGTCGTCGGTCAGCGGATCATGCAGGCGGCCAGCGATCCGTTCCTCGGCTGGGTCGAGGGCCGCGGCGCTCTCAGACGCCACTTCTACCTGCGACAGCTGCGCGACATGAAGGGCTCGTTCGACGTCTCGGTGATGGTGCCCGAGGGGTTTGAGGGATATGCGCGCATCTGCGGTGGCACGCTCGCCCGGGCGCACGCGCGCAGCGGCCACCCCGCGAGGATCGCCGGCTATCTCGGCGACGATGACGCCTTCGACCGCGCGATGGTCGCCTTCGCGAGCTCCTACGCCGATCAGACCGAGCGCGACTACGCCGCGCTCGCGGATGCTGCGGGCACCGGGCGTATCCACGTGGTGCGCGAGGCCTCCTAGGAGGCCGACAACGCGGCGTGCAGGCAAGCTGCCCCTCCGGGGCTATCCTCCCGCGCTTGCCGAGGCACTTCCTCACCGGTACGGAGCTCTCCGGCGCGCAGCTCGACGCGCTGCTCAACCGCGCGCTGGAAATGAAGGCGCAGCCGCGCGCCTCGCGCCCGCTCGAAGGGCGCTCGGTGGCGCTGCTGTTCGAGAAGCCCAGCACTCGCACGCGGCTCTCCTACGAGATCGGCATCAGCGAGCTCGGCGGCTATCCCGTGCTCCTGCGGCCCGACGAGATGCAGCTCTCGCGCGGCGAGTCGGTGCGCGACACCGCGCTCGTGCTCTCCCGCCACGTTGACGCAATCGGCGTACGCACAGGCCCCGATGCGCTGCTCGCGGAGCTCGCGGCTGAAGGCTCGATCCCGGTCTTCAACATGCTGACGGCCCTCCACCATCCTTCGCAGGCGCTCGCCGACCTGCTCACGCTGCGCGAGGCTTTCCCCGACCGTCCGCTCGCCGAGCTCAAGCTCGCCTACGTCGGTGACGGCAACAACGTCGCCCGGTCGCTGTGCCTCCTCGGTGGGATCGCCGGTCTCGACGTTGCAGTCGCTTCGCCGCCGGGCTATGCGCTCGAGCCGGAGGCCGGTGGGGCGCGTACGACCGACCCCTTCGAGGCGGTCGCAGGCGCGCACGCCGTCTACGCGGACGTGTGGGTCTCGATGGGCGACGAGGCGACCGCCGATGCGCGCCGTGCCGCGCTCGCGCCCTATCGGATCGACGATGCGCTGCTCGACGGCGCCGCCCCCGGCGCGATCGCGCTGCACTGCCTGCCCGCGCACCCCGGCGAGGAGATCACCGCCGAGGTTCTCTACGGCTCGCGCCAGCGCATCTGGGACCAGGCCGAGAACCGGCGGCACGCCCAGAAGGCGCTGCTTGAGTTCCTGCTCGCGGGCTGAGGCTGCGGCGCTGCTGCCATGCTGGAGACGTGACGACCTCCGAATCCAGCCCGTCAGCCGCCCGTCGTCCCCAGGTCGGCGATGAGCTCGACCTGCGCATCGAGTCGCTCGCCTTCGGCGGGAACGGCGTCGCACGCGTGCCCGCCGGCGAGCGCTCATACGTCGTCTTCGTGCGCGATGCGGTCCCTGGGGACCTCGTCCGCGCCCGGGTGACCAAGCGCAAGCGCGACTTCGCCGAGGCACGTACGGTCGCGGTCCTGGAGGCCGGCCCGGATCGCATCGACCCGGTCGCCGCGCACCCCGGGGCCCCGTGGCAGATCCTTCCGTATGCGCGCCAGCTGGAGATCAAGCAGGGGCAGGTCGAGGACGCGCTGCGGCGCCTCGGCCGTCTCGATGG
>WLNG01000024.1 GCA_009699915.1 Actinomycetota bacterium | reverse complement strand
GGGGACGCGCTGCGCGAGCACGCAGACGGCGAGCTCGACCTCGTCTATCCGACGATGCGCCATCTCGAGCAGCTCGCGGTCTTCGCAAGCGCCGAAGAGCTCCTCTCGTACGCCGCGGCGCGCGAGGTGGTTGCGGTCGAGCCGCAGATCGTCACCGAGGGTGAGGTCGCGCGCGTCCTGCTGCCCGGCGACGCGGGCTACCCCGAGTCGGCCTGAGCCGGACGATCAGGCCGAGTCGGCCGGAGCCTCGTCCTCGGCCGGGGTGTCGTTCTCGGCCGGGGTGTCTTCCTCGGCCGGGGTGTCTTCCTCGGCCGAGGTGTCTTCCTCGGCGGGAGTCTGGTCCTCGGCCGGGGTCTCATCGACGACGGCCAGCTCCTCCTCCACGTCCGCCTCCGTCGCCGTGGGCGCCTCAGGGGCGGCCTCGCCCGTGATCCGCGCGTAGATCGCGCTGGCGGGCTTCACGAGCGGGACGAGCTTCAGGATGGTCGCGACCGGGCCCTGCGCCGAGATGCGGCCCTCCGCCAGCGCGACGTTCAGCGCGAGCCGACCCGACCAGAAGCGATGCGCGGTCTCGGCATCCATCAGCAGCACCACGGCCGGTCGCGCCTGCGTGATGCCAAACTCGACCGTGCCCGGAGCATCCTCACCGATGTTCAGCGTGATCTGCGAATCAGGCTTGAGCAGCTTGAACTGGACCACGACGCCCAGCGCGCGCACGCGGTCACCGGTCGCCGGATCGGCGAGCAGCTCCTCAAAGAGGCGGCCGAGCTGGGAATAGACGGCCTGATCGTCGGTGAATCGCGCCATGGGTTCAGGTTCCGCTGCGGCGGGGAGCCGCGCGCGGGTCGCGGACAATAGTGGCACGACGCGCCGGGCGGGTGCCCGGTCACCGCTCGCGGCCGCTAGCGGTCGTCGCCGGGCTGCACCGGGAGGACCGAGACAGGGCCGCTCAAGCGCACGCGCAGACGGTCTCCCGGATGCCATGCCGGGAAGCCCATGCAGCGGCTGCGCAGGCGCAGCCCGTCACCGAGCTCCAGCGTGACCAACTGGTCGTGCCCGAAGTAGGTGCGTGCGACGACGACGGCGCCTTGGCCCCCCTCCTCACGCCCGAGCCCGACCGTCAGCGACTCCGGCCGGACGAGGACGTCGACCGGCCCCTCGAGCCCCTCGGGAACCGGAACCCGTCCGAGCGCGCATGTCGCGTGGCCACCGGCCGCCTGACCGGGGAGGATGTCCACATCGCCGAGGAACTCGGCCGCCCAGCGCGAGGCGGGCGAGCTGTAGACCTCCTCCGGCATGCCCTCCTGCTCGATTCGTCCGGCCCGCATGACGAAGACGCGGTCGGCGATGCTCAGCGCCTCCTCCTGATCGTGCGTGACGATCAGGACCGTGACGCCGGCAGCGCGGAGGATCTCGCGCACGTCCGCCCGCACGCGCTCGCGCAGCGCGGCATCGAGGTTCGAGAACGGCTCGTCGAGCAGGATGAGTGCCGGCGTGGGCGCAAGCGCGCGCGCAAGTGCGACGCGCTGCTGCTGCCCGCCGGAGAGCTCATGCGGACGCCGGTCCCCGAGACCACCCAGGCCGACGAGCTCGAGCACCTGCGCAACGCGGGCGGCGTCCGGCCGTCGGCCGAGCGCGTAGCCGACGTTGGCCGCGACGTCGAGGTGCGGGAAGAGTGCGTAGTCCTGGAAGACCATCCCGATCCGCCGCCGCTGCGGAGGGACGAACTCCCGGTCGCCTGCGACCTGCACGCCGCCGACGCGAACCTCCCCGCGATCCGGGCGCTCGAAGCCCGCGATCAGTCGTAGGAGCGTGGTCTTGCCGCAGCCACTCGGACCGAGCAAGGCGCCGATCTCGCCTTCGCCCAGCCGCAGGTCGACTCCGTCCACGGCGCGCACCGTTCCGAAGGCGCGATGGAGATCGCGACAGGACACAACCACCGGGCGAGTCCCCTCCCCGGAGAGCACACAGCCTGCGACCTGGGCGGCGATGCGATCCATCGCCGACATCGTGACACCCTCGCGCGTCACCGCTCTCGCCCCACGAGCAACCACAGCGGCGGTGCGGAGACCGCCAGCAGCACCAGGGCCGGGATCGCGCCGGCCTCAAAGTACGAACGATTCGTCTCCTGCCAGATCATCAGCGGCAGCGTGTCGAAGCCGATCGGCGAGAGCAGCACGACCGCGGGCAGTTCCTTGATCGCCGCGAGGAAGACGAGCGCCGCCCCGGCGAGGATCCCCGCACGGGCGAGCGGGAACGTGATCCGCGCGGCGACCGATGCCGGAGAGCGACCCGCGCCGCGCGCCGCCTCCTCGACACGCGGCGAGATCTGCAGGAAGGCGGAGCGCGCTGCCCCGACGGCGAGTGGTGCGAGCAGGATCACGAGCGCGAAGACGAGCATCGGAAGCGACTGGTAGAGCGCGGGAACCACCCGAATGCCGAAGAAGACGAGTGCAAGCGCTACGACGATCCCCGGCAGGGCGTAGCCGGTGGTCGTCAGCGCTCCGAGCAGGCCCGTCGCGCGCCCTGGATGGCGCGCGCCAAGCCAGGCGATCGGAAGCGCAGCGAGCGTTGCGAAGGCGGCGGCGAGCGCCGCAAGCAGCAGCGAGTTGCCGGTGGCCGCGAGGACGTCAGGCCACGCCACGCTGCCGGCGACGCTCCGGCCGGACCACAGGAGCAGCATCGCCACCGGCAGGACGAAGGCCACGAGGGCTACCGCCGCACAGAAGGCCAGCGCGGGCCAACGCCAGCGCCCGAGACGCACGATGCGCGCGTCGCGGGCGACACCTGGCGCGCTGCGGAAATACGCGCGCCCGCGACGAGCCCGCGACTCCAGCAGCAGCAGGCCGACCATGACGACGACGAGCAGCGCGGCGAGCGCCGCCGCACCGGTGCGATCGAAGCTCCCGCGATACGACTGGTAAATGACGCGGGTGAAGGAGTCGAAGCGCAGAATCGAGACGGCGCCGAAGTCCGAGAGGGCGTAGAGCGCGGCGAGCAGCGCTCCCGCGCCGATCGCGGGAACGAGCTGCGGCAGGACGACCGTCCTGGCGACCGCCCACTCCGATCTGCCCATGCCCCGCGCGGCGTCCTCGAGCGCGGGGTCCATCCGCCGCAGCGCGGCGCGCAGCGGGAGGAGCACCAATGGGTACGTGAACAGCGTGAGCACGACCCACGCCCCACCGAACCCGTAGATACTGGGAATCCGCTCGATGCCGATCGGCGCAAGGATCCGCTGGAGTTCCCCGCGCGGGCCGAGCGCCGAGACCAGCAGATAGGCGCCGATGTAGCTCGGGATCACGAGCGGGAGCGTGGCGAGCACGGTCCAGAGGCGGCGCAGCGGCAGGTCGGTGCGCGCCGTCAGCCAGGCGAGCGGCAGCGCGAGCGCCGTCGCCCCGGCACCCACCGCGATGGCGAAGGCCGCGCTGCGCAGCAGCAGCGTGAGCGTCGAGGAGCGCCAGATGGCATCCCAGGCGGCGGACGGATCGTCGAGCATGACGACCGCCAGGTAGGCAACCGGGATCGCACAGGCGGCGGCCACGACGATGGCGGCGACGAGCACGCCGGGCGGGAGCCGACGGAGGCGCAGTCGAGCACGCATCCTGCGAGCCTCGCTCGGGCTGTCGGCCGTCACCGCCACAGCGTCAGAGCACGCCGGCCTGTTGCAGGAGCGCCTGCGTTCCCTGGAGGTCGGCGAGGTCGGCGAGGTTCACCTTCGGCCGGGTGATCGAGGCGAACGGCGGCAGCGACGGGTCCTGCGGTACGCCCGGGATCAGCGGGTACTCGCCGACGTCGCGGGCGAAGTACTCCTGCTGGGGCCGCTCGAGGACGAAGTCGATGAACCGTTGGGCGTTGGCCTGCTGACCAGCCCCGGAGAGAATCCCGATCCCCGAGACGTTGACCATCGTGCCGATGTCGCCGTTCGGGAAGAAGTGCAGGTGCACCGGGTAGTCGTTCCCCTTGACCTCCCCGGCCGTGCGGCCTTCGATGATGTAGTAGTGGTTGATCAGGCCGGCTTCGATCTCACCTGAGGCGATGGCGTCGCGGATGATCCCGTTCTTCTCGTAGGCCTGGGTTCCATTGGCCTTCATCGCCTCAAGCCAGGCCTTCGTCTTCGCGTCGCCCTCGACCTTGCGCATGCCGGTCACGAACGATTGGAACGAGGCGTTGGTCGGCGCCCATCCGATCTTTCCCTTCCAGCGCGGCTGCGTGAGATCGAAGACCGACGCAGGCAGGTCCGCCTCCTTAAGCTTGCGGGAGTCGTACGCAAGCACGCGCACGCGACCGGTCACGCCGACCCAGTCCCCGGCAGCCGAGTTGAACTCGGCGGGCACGCGGTCGAGCGTCGCCTGCGGCAGCTTCTTGAGCAGGCCGACGCCCTGCAGCGCCCCGAGCGCCCCTGCATCCTGGCTGAAGAAGAGATCGGCCGGGCTGCGGTCGCCCTCCTCGCGGATCGTCGCGGCGAGCTCTGCGCTATCGCCGTAGCGGACCTTCACGTGGATATCCGGATGGGCCTTGCGGAAGCGGTCGATGATCGGAGCGACGTATTCCGCGTCACGACCGGAGTAGATCGTCAGCAAGGAGCCGTCGCCGGCCGAGCCCCCGGAATCCCCTGCGCCGCAGGCGGCGAGTGAGGGTACGGCGAGCAGCGCGGTGATCAGGAGGCAGAGACTGCGACGGGAGGTCATCTGAGCTTTCGATCCTCGGGTTCCGGGTCAAGTATTAGGGCGCCCTAATAGCGCGCAGCCAGTATGGCATATATCCGATCGCTGAAGTCGGGAAAGGCGCTCGGCCGAGCGCGCGCTGCGCCACCCCGGGGCTTGGTACGTTGCGCAAGCATCGGCCGGGCCCACCAAGGAGAGAACGAGATGGCGACCACCGAGAGTCTGCAGAACGTCATCGGCGGCAAGCCCGTCGCCCCCAGCGGCGAGGGAACCCACGCCGTGCGCAACGCGGCGACCGGCGAGACGATCGCCGCGATGGGCGTCTCTTCCGGCGCCGACATCGACGCCGCCGTCGAGGCAGCGCGCAAGGGATTCGCGCAGTGGCGCGATGCAACCCCCTCGGAGCGCAGCCTCGCGCTCCTGCGGATCGCCGACGAACTCGAGCAGCGCGGCGAAGAGCTCGCGCGGATCGAATCGCAGAACACCGGCAAGCCGCTCGCTCTGACGATCTCCGAAGAGATCCCTCCCGCCGCCGACCAGATCCGCTTCATGGCCGCGGCCGCGCGCATCCTCGAGGGCACCGCCAGCGGTGAATACATGGCGGGCCACACCTCCACAATCCGCCGCGAGCCCGTCGGCGTCACCGCCGGGATCACTCCCTGGAACTACCCGTTCATGATGGCCGTCTGGAAGCTCGCACCGGCGATCGCCGCCGGCAACGCGGTGATCCTCAAGCCGTCGGAGAACACGCCGCTCTCGACGCTCTGGCTCGCCGAGCTGATCAACCGGCACGTCCCGGAGGGCGTCTTCAACGTCGTCCTCGGAACCGGCGCGACCGGCGAGGCGCTCGTCCGCCATCCAGGAATCGACATGGTCTCGCTGACCGGCTCGGTGCGCGCGGGCAAGGCCGTTGCGGGCGCGGCGGCCGAGTCGCTCAAGCGCGTGCACCTCGAGCTCGGCGGCAAGGCACCCGTCGTCGTCTTCGACGACGCCGACCTGGAGGCCGCCGCGGAGGGCATCGCCGGCGCTGGGTTCTTCAACGCAGGGCAGGACTGCACCGCAGCGACCCGCGTCGTCGCGGCGGCGGGCATCTACGACGAGCTCGTCGAGGCGCTTGCCGAGCAGGCGCGCGGCACCGCGTACGGCGACCCGGGCGACGAGAACACCTACATGGGGCCCGTGATCAGCGGCGTCCAGCGTGAGCGCGTCCAGGGATTCCTCGAGCGCGCTCCGGGCCACGCACGCGTGGTCGCTGGAGGCGGCGCCGGCTCAGCCGGAAGCGGCTTCGAGAACGGCTTCTGGTTCGAGCCGACGATCGTCGCCGACCTGCAGCAGCAGGACGAGATGATCCAGGACGAGATCTTCGGGCCCGTCATCACCGTGCAGCGCTGCGCCGACGAGGCCGAAGCACTCGCCTGGGCGAACGACGTGCGCTACGGACTCGCCTCATCGGTCTGGACGCGGGACTTCGGCCGCGCCTCGCGGATGGCGCGCAACCTCGACTTCGGCACCGTCTGGATCAACACCCACATCCCGCTCGCGGCGGAGATGCCGCACGGCGGCTTCAAGGAGTCGGGCTACGGCAAGGACCTCTCGAAGTACGGCTTTGAGGACTACACACGCATCAAGCACGTGATGGCGAACATCGAGTCCTAGCGGCGCTCCTCGGCAGGAACGACGCCCTCCTCGGAGAGGACGCCGCGCGGCGGCCAAGGGCCATCCCAGTCGTCGAGCGCACCATCCAACGTGACCACGGCACCGCTGAGGTGACGGCCGATCCCGCCGGTCAGCAGGCCGACGAGCCAGCCGTACTCCTCCATCGCCCCCAGGCGCTGGAGCGGCACGCTCGCGGCGGCGCCGCGGACGACCTGCGGCGGGTACTTGCGCAGCGACTCAGTGTCGAACCGGCCGAGTGCCAGGGCGACGACCGCGATACCGCGCGGAGCGAGCGCGGCCGCCTGCTCGCGGGTGAAGGCCTCGACCGCGGCGCGCGCCGCGCCGGTATGGGCTAGGCCGGGATAGCCCCGATGGGGGCTGACGGTGACGTTGACGATCAGTCCGCCGGCCTCCCCGAAGCCGTGTTCGCAGACGGCGCTCGTCATGTTGCGGGTGCCCTCGACGTTCAGACGCCAGACGGCGCGCCAGCCCTTGCCGGTGATCTCCTCGGCGGGGCCGAAGTACTGGCCGCCCGCATTATTGAGCAGGAGATCCAGACGGCCGTGGGCGGCGACTGCGGCCCGAACGATCGCCGCCGCGGCTGCCGCTTCGCGGATGTCCCCCGGGACGGCGATACAGCGCTCGCCGACGCGCGCTGCAGCCTCCTCCAGCAGCTCGGCGCGGCGGCCGGCGATCACCACACTGGCACCGGCCGCGTGCAGTTCGATCGCCGCCTGCAGGCCGAGGTTTGTGCCGCCGCCGGTGATCAGGGCAACGCGTCCGTCGAGCAGATCAGGCCTGAGGATCCCGCCGTCGGACGTCACAGGCGCTGACCCTACACTCGCGAGATGCCCCGCCGGACGCTCGGCGTCGTCCTCATCGTCGCCGGAGCGCTGCTCCTCGCCGACGTGCTGCTGACGCTCGTCTGGCGCGAGCCGGTGTCCTGGCTGCGCCATCGCTCGGACCAGCCGCGGCTCGAACGGCGCCTGGCCACAGTCGAAGACCGCGGGGGGCTCTCACCGGTTGCGGTCCGGGGCGCCGATGCCACCACGGCGATGGCGCAGGCCGCAGCGCGACTGGGCAGCACCGCCCGGCCCGGCGATCCACTCGGATCGCTGAGCATTCCGCGCATCGGGGTGCGATTCGTCTTCGTGCAGGGCACCGCGCCCGGGCAGCTGCGTGAGGGTCCCGGCCACTACACCCGAACGCAGATGCCGGGCGCGGGCGGGACCGTCGGCCTCGCGGGCCACCGGACGACCTACGCCCAGCCATTCCGCAGTATCGATGCGCTCGATCCAGGCGATCAGATCGTCCTGCGCATGCCCTACGGGCGCTTCAGCTACCGCGTCATGGGCACGAGAATCGTGGATCCCTCGCAGGTGACGGTCCTCGCTCGCCGCGCCAGCAGCGGCGAGCTGCTGGTGCTGACCGCCTGCCACCCGCTCTTCAGCGCGCAGCAGAGGATCGTGGTCACGGCACGGCTGGTGCGGGCCCTGCCTCGCCTGCACTCCTGAACGGGGAACCGAGGAATCGAACCTCGAGCAAGGGTTTTGGAGACCCCTATGTTGCCATTACACCAGTCCCCCAGA
Organism: Actinomycetota bacterium; assembly: GCA_009699915.1. GTDB lineage: Bacteria > Actinomycetota > Thermoleophilia > Solirubrobacterales > Solirubrobacteraceae > F1-60-MAGs163. The sequence goes on along the minus strand of WLNG01000024.1, from coordinate 2,939 downwards.
GCGGTTCGGGTGCGGGCGCAGGATAGCGCCGCGACTACAGCTTCCGCCGGGCGCGGTCAGGCCGGTCGTATCCGCAGCGTCAGGCTGAGGCGATCGTTCGGCAGCGGTTCGACCGCCCCGCTGACGATGTTGCGAGCGGGCTCCCAGGGAAGCTCGATCTCCACCGCGGAGAACTCCTGGAGAGTCCCGGAGTGGGCGGCGCGCCGAATCGCATCCATGAACTCAGTGCCGGTCAGCCCCGGCGCGGCGTCGGCGTAGGGCCTGCCAAGGATCGCGCGCGCCTGCGGATACGCCGCGAGGGTGTCGGACGAGATGTAGCGGGCGCAGACATCGACGTAGCGCCCATCCTCGCCTCGCAGGATCTGCAGAATCGTCAGCCGCTCGCCGGCCAGCAGCCGCGCCAACTCGCCGTACCGCATCGCAAGCGTCACCATCTGCGCCCGCGTCGTGGCCCCGAGCTTGCGCTTCGCGTTCGCCATGTGCTTCTGGACGGTCTGCTCGGTGATGCCGAGGGCGAAGGCGATCTGGGAGCCGGTTGCCCCGTCGGCGAGCAGCCACAGGACCTGCCGTTCACGACCGGTCGGAATCCGCCCATCGAGCTCCACGGGCGCGTCGCCGGCGCGAACGGCCGGCGCGACCACTCCGAGCGCCACGTGCATGCCTGGAGCGACGCCGGCGGAGAGGTGCAGACGCAGCCGACTGACCGCACCGTCGTCCGAGGCGAGGACGAATGATCCGGAAGCCGAGCGGTCGCGCAGGAAGCGCCGCCACTGGAGCGCGACCGTCTCACGATCGATCGGATCGATGAGGTCATCGAGCCGCCTGCCGATCAGCGGGCCTGCCGAGTCGGCCAGCGCAGCGACGGCCACCGGGTTGGCGCGTCGCACACGCCGATGATCATCGAGCAGGAGCGCCGGTCCGGGCATCCGTTCAAAGACCGTCCAGAAATCGGGCTCAGTCGACTCCGGACCGCGCCGTGCAGTCATGAGTTCTGCCATTGCAGCCTGCTGCATGGACCCCATGAGATCTCCTTGTCACAATGAACACATTCAACGTGGCAGGTACGGCGAGGAACCGCAAGTAATGGTTTCTAGACCATCGGTCCGCTCACCCCAGCAAACACGGCGCTGCGCGCGGCAGGCGGGTATGCGGGCGGAGGGACTCGAACCCCCATGGCCGAAGGCCACCGGCACCTAAAGCCGGCGCGTCTACCAATTTCGCCACGCCCGCGCGTAACCAAGCCTAGACCGCCACACGGCGCTCGCTCAGAGCGCCCCCGGCGGGTAGCATCGGACCGATGGCGGCACCGGAGCAAGCGGGAGTGGTGATCGAGCACCCCAACCGTGAGACCGACGCCAGCCGGATCACCCGCTTTGCGGTCTGCGCGCTGTTGCTCGCCTCTGCCGCGCTGATCGCGGTGGTGCTGATCGGCGGCTGGGATGCGCTGCAGGGGATGCGTGCGGTCGGGATCGCCTGGATTCTCGCCTATCTGGGGTTTGCGTGGTACGTCGCGCGATGGAACCGGGGCGTGCTGCCGGTGATCGCGGCGCTCTGCGTGATCATGGCGATCTTCGCGCTGCTCGCCGTGCCCTCGTGGTTCGACCGCACCGCCAGCGGCTACGCGCAGCCGACGCTCGATGCGAACGTCCTCGGGGCACTGACCGCCATCATCGTGGGACTGCAGGTGCTGCTCGCCCTGGTAGCGGCGCAGGGTTTCACGCAGGCGTGGAACGTCGAGGTCGAGCGGCCCGTCGGTTCGCCCGTTTCAGCCGACGGCTGAGCCACAACAGCGATACCCGGGGTGGGACTCGAACCCACACGCCTTGCGGCAGCCGATTTTGAGTCGGCCCTGTCTACCAATTCCAGCACCCGGGCTCGCCGGGGAGCCTACCCCCAGCGGCTCATCGGGGCAGGTTGATCCCGAGCGCCTTCGGCAGCCCGGCGACTGCGCGGGTGAGCGGGTCAACCCGCCGCCCCCCATCTGCAAGGCGATCCCGCCGCATGAGCGCCCGGCGAGCAAGCGAGCCGCCCGCCCAGCGCAGCGGCTCGGGCGGGAAGCGCCGGCGAGGGGGCTCCAGCAGCGGCAGCCCTGCGAACTCCTCGCCGGCGCCGAGCGCGAGCGCGGCGAGGATGCGGCCGCCGAGATGCGACGGTCCGACCCCATGGCCGCTGAATCCCCAGCCGGCATGCAGCGCGCCGAGCGAGCGAAAGATCGCAAGCCGCCCGGGAGAAACGTCGATCGGTCCGCCCCATGCGTCGCTGACGCGCGCGCCGCCGAGCTGCGGGAAGAACCGCCGCAGCGCCGCCTCGGTGATTTGAACAACCTGCGGGTCGACGTCGAGCAGCCGGCCGTGACGCGCGCCGAAGGCCAGCCGCCCACCGCCCCAGCCGAAAGCGATGCGCCCATCGGGGGTCGTGCGCAGGTAATGCAGCAACTGGCGGCAGTCGCAAAGCGCCTCGCCGCCGGTCCAGCCGATCTCCTCGAGCACCTCAGGCACCGGCTCGGTGAGCACGATGTGGCTCGACGCGACGCTCAACTCCCCGGCGAAGGGCCGCCAATGCAGCGTCGCCGAGTTCACGGCGAGCACGGCGCTGCGGGCGCGCACGCGGCCGCCGCGCGTGCGGACCGTCACGCCCCCCGTCTGCTGGTCGACGGCCGTGACGTCGGTCCCCTCGAAGATCTTCACGCCGCGCTCGAGCAGCGCACGGCGCAGTCCGAATGCCAGACGCGCCGGCTGGACCGTCGCGGCGACCGGCTGCAGCGCCCCGCCACGGAATACCGGCGAGCGACAGATCGACTGGACCTGCGCCGGATCGAGCTCGATCCACGCGTCGGCGACACCGAGCCGGTGCAGCTCGTGCATCTCCTCCTCCCACGCACCATCCTGCGCGGGCGCCGTCGCAATCTCGATCTGGGGAACGGCCCGGTACCAGGCGTC
>WLNG01000023.1 GCA_009699915.1 Actinomycetota bacterium | reverse complement strand
GCAGCCGGTCCTCACGGTCATCGCGGGTCCCGGCGACGTCCGTATCCTCACCATGACGATGAGCGTTGATGCGCCTGGAACTGTCCTCCTCACCGGCGCCACCGGCGCGATCGGCGGGGCGCTCCTTCCGCGGCTGCGCGAGACCGGCCACCGCGTCCGCTGTCTCGTACGCGATCCCGCGCGGGCTCAGCTGCCCCCCGACACCGAGGTGATCCGCGGCGACGTCCTCACCGGCGAGGGGCTCGATGAAGCACTGGCCGGGGTGACCATCGCCTACTACCTCGTCCACTCCATGGGGCGCGCCCAACAGGACTTCGAGGAGGCGGACCGCCAGGCCGCCCGAACCGTCGCCACCGCAGCGAGCGCGGCGGGCGTGTCGCGCGTGATCTACCTCGGTGGGCTCCCCGCCCCAGGGGCCGGTTCAGCGCACCTGCGCAGCCGTGAGGAGGTCGCGTCGATCCTGCGCGACGCGGCCCCGGAGGTCATCCACGCGCGTGCCGCGATGGTGATCGGACCCAGCTCAGCCTCGTTTCGCATGCTGCGGGAACTCGTCCACCGGCTGCCGATCATGGTCGGGCCGAAGTGGATCGACACGCGCAGCCAGCCGATCGCCCAGCGCGACGTCGTGGAGGCACTCGTACGACTCGCCGACCTCCCGGACCCGCCCGGCGACGTTGAGCTCGGCGGCGACGAGATCATCACCTACCGCGAGATGATGCTGCGCTTCGCGCGCGCCGACGGACGTCGCCAACCGCTGATCATCCCCGTCCCGGTCCTCACTCCGCGCCTGTCGTCGTATTGGGTCGGTTTCGTGACGTCGGTGGATCCGGGGCTTGCGCGGCCGCTCGTCGACGGACTCAGCGAGGAGCTCATCGTGCGAACACCCCCTCCGCCGGGCGTGAACGACGCGCCGCTGAACTTCGACGACGCGGTGAGCGAGGCGCTCAGCGGCCTACCATCGGGGAGGCCATGATCGGCCTGCGCCGCGCACTGAGGATCTTCCTCCCGATCGCCGCCGCTTACGCGGCCATCGCGCGTCTGGCAACCCGTCTGCTCGGTGGCCCGTCCAGCGTTGGGGATGTCGTGATCGGGCCGCTGCACAACGACACCACCCTGGATCCATCCGGCGCCGCACGCTCGGTCCAGTCGGTCGACCTGCGGATGCCGACCGCCGCACTGGCGGCGATCTGGACGCCGATGCATCTCGAGCGGCTCGCCCGCACCTACTGGCGCTTCCTCAGCCGCTGCACGCTCGGTTTGGTGCGGGTCGAATACACCGAGACCGAGCGCTTCGTCGTCCTCGGCGGCCGACCGCTGACGCTGCTCGCCTTCGGCCGCCCCGAATATGCAATGAACGAGCGGGAAGGCGTGGTCCGCTGGAATATCGAGCGCGGCGTGCTCGTGGCACGCAGGGGAATCGAGGCCGACGGCCACCTGGAGATCTTCGTGCGCCGGACGCCGACCGACGACCCTGCACGGACCGATCTCCACATCGAGATCGAGGTCGCCAACTACTACCCGCGGATCGCCTCGGCGCTGACGCAATGGGCCTACGCAGCCACACAGTCACGGATCCACGTGCTCGTGACCTACGGCTTCCTGCGCTCATTGGCTGCGCTCGATCTGGCTGAATCGAAGGTCGGCAGCCTGGTGAACATCACCGATGTCCCGTCCCCGACCGGACCCGCTCCGAGCGAGCGAGCCGCGGGCGCCGGGCGTCTCGCCGCCTGAGAATCAGCCGAAGCGCTCGGGGTCGATCAGACGGAGCTTTGCGCGGTTGTGCGTGGCCTGGACGCGCCGGACGGTGCCCGAGCGCGAGCGCATCACGATCGACTCGGTGGTCGCGACGTCGGCGCCCAGGTAGCGCACGCCTTGCAGGACGTCACCGTCGGTGACCCCCGTCGCAGAGAAGAAGCAGTCGTCGCCGCGCACGAGATCATCGTGCGTCAGCTGCGCCTCAAGGTCGTATCCGGCCTCGAGAGCCGCTGCGCGCTCCCCCTCGTCGCGCGGCCACATGCGGCCGACCAGTCCGCCGCCGATCGCCTTGATGGCCGCTGCGGAGATAACGCCCTCGGGCGTTCCCCCGACGCCCCACAGAAGGTCAACCGGGGACAGCGGGCTGACGGCCAACAGCGCCGCGCTGACATCGCCGTCGCTGATGAGGCGAACACGCGCCCCGGCTGCGCGGATCGCCTCGATGCCCTCCTGATGGCGCGGACGGTCGAGGACGACCACCATGACGTCGCGAATCGGGACGCCACGCCGCTCGGCGACGCGGCCGCAGAGCTCACCGATCGGCACGTCGAGGTCAAGCAGGTCAGCGACGTCGCTGCCTCCGGCAAGCTTCTCCATGTAGACGCACGGACCCGGATCGAACATCGCGCCGCGCGGCGCGATCGCGATCACCGAGATCGCACTCGGCATACCCTTCGCGGTGAGCGTCGTCCCCTCAAGGGGATCTACAGCGATGTCCACCTGAGGACCGTTGCCGTCGCCCACCTGCTCGCCGTTGAAGAGCATCGGGGCCTCATCCTTCTCCCCTTCGCCGATGACGACGATGCCGTCCATCGGCACGCTGCCGAGCACGATCCGCATCGCATCGACTGCGGCCTGATCGGCGGCCTCCTTGTCACCGCACCCCACCAGACGGGCAGCCGAGAGCGCCGCGGCCTCGGTCGTGCGGACGAGTTCGAGGGCGAGGTTACGGTCTGGCGTTCTGGCAGGACTCATGCTGCTCCAGGGATAGCGGGCGTCAGGGTCGGAACCCTATCGGGCCACCGGGCCATCACAACAGCAGAGGCATCGCTACGGTCCCATCCATGGCAGAACCCCGGATCCTGACGGTCCCCGACACCGGCGCTGCAGCACAGGCCGCGGCCGAGATGCTGGCCGACGCGATCGGCGACGCGCTCACGCAGCGCGGCGCGGCGCACATCGCGCTCTCCGGCGGAACGACGCCGCGGCAGGCGTTCGCGATCCTCGGCCCCCTCGTCGCGCACTGGGACGACGTGCACGTCTGGTTTGCCGACGAGCGCTGCGTCGACCCGGACGACCCGGAGGCCAACTCGCGGCTCGTGCGCGAGACGCTGGTGGCGCCCGGTGCGACGGTGCATCGCATGGAGGGGGAGCTCGGGGCCGAGGCCGCCGCGGAGGCTTACGAACGAGCGCTGGCCGACGTCGTGCTCGACCTCGTGCTGCTCGGACTCGGAGAGGATGGCCACACCGCATCGCTCTTCCCCGGGAACCCCGCCCTCGAGGCGGAGGGGCGGGCCGCCCCGGTTCACGATGCGCCAAAGCCGCCGCCGGACCGCGTGACGCTGACGCGCGCGACGATCGACGGCGCCCGCGCCCGCCTGCTGCTGGTCACCGGAGCCGGCAAGGTCGCGGCGCTCAGTGCGACGCTCGCCGCCCCCGACCCGGCGACCCCGGCCTCGCTCGTTCGCCGCGACGGACTGACTGTCATCTGCGACAGCGCCGCAGCCGGGACCGCGTAGGCCGCCGGGCGCCGCTCTCATAGGATCGGGCGCCTCGTCATCGATCAGGAGTGAGCAGCATGAACATCGAAGGAGCAGGCGCAGTCGTCTCTGGCGGCGCCTCCGGCCTCGGCGAGGCCACCACCCGCCGTCTTCACGCCGAGGGCGCGCATGTCGTCATCGCAGACTTCAATGCCGAGCGTGGCCAGGCCCTCGCCGACGAGCTCGGCGAACGCGCCATCTTTGTCGCATGCGATGTGCGCGACGAGGGACAGGTGCAGGCCGCGGTCGATCAGGGCGCGCAGGCGCCTCGCGGACTGCGGATCGGCATCTCCTGCGCGGGGACCGGATCCGGCACGAAGATCGCGTCCGGCAAGGGCCCGCACCCGCTCGAGTCGTTCACGAGCGTCGTCGACATCAATCTGGTCGGCACCTTCAACCTGATGCGTCTGGCGGCCTACCGGATGGTGACCGATACCGAGCCCGAGGCCGACGGCGGCCGCGGCGTGCTGATCAACACTGCGTCGGTCGCAGCGTTCGACGGCCAGATCGGCCAGGTGGCCTACTCGGCGACGAAGGGCGCCGTGGTCGGGATGACGCTGCCGGCGGCGCGAGATCTCGCCGACAAGGGAATCCGCGTCTGCACGATCGCCCCCGGCATCTTTGACACGCCGCTGCTCGCAACGCTTCCGGAGGACGTACGCGCCTCGCTCGGCAAGCAGGTCCCTTACCCGAGTCGGCTTGGCCGCCCGGACGAGTACGCGGCACTCGCCGTGTCGATCATCGAGAACGAGATGCTCAACGGCGAGGTGATCCGCCTCGACGGCTCGATCCGGATGGCACCCCGCTGAGCGACGCGCTCAGGGATCGACCCGGAAGGTCACCGTCCGCACGGCCCCCGTGTTTCCGGCCGGATCGGCGGGCGTGAGCAGCAACGTGTAGGAGCCCAGCGGCAACCGCCGCACCGACAGCCGCGCCCGGTTGACCCCGGGCGCGGCGGACACGGTGAAGTTGCCGACGGTGGCGCGCCTGGTGCAGAGCTCGCCGTGGGCGCGAGCGCCGACCTTGGCCGAGACGCACTTTCCAGCGGTGTTGCGTCTGCCGGGCCAGCGGCGCACGATCGACCCGCGGACCGTCGCGGTCTCGCTGAGCGTGAACGTCAGCAGCGTCTCGCGCGCGGCTCGCGACGCAACCTTCGGGTCGACTTTCATCCGCGAGAGCGCCGGCGGCGTAGTATCCGCTGGCGCCTGCGCGCCCTCGAGCGACCCCGCACCCGCTCCCGCGACCGGGACGACAAGCAGGGCCGCTACCAGGACGATCACGCTGAGGGGCCGCCGACCGATCACCATGGTGCGAGTGTGGCAGGCGCAGCGGCGCGCTGAGCCGGGGGGCCTCCTCAGGCGTCCTGGCCGCAGTTCCGCAGCAGGACCTGACGGCGGCTGCTGCCCTCCACCACTGCCCCGACGATGAGGATCGCGGCGATGATCCAGGTCAGCACCGGCCAGTGCAGGTGCGAGCCTGCGACGCCAAGTGCCACGAGCGCTGCGATGGCGCTCAGGCGCACGAGCGAGAGCAGCTTCGGCTCCAGGTCGCGGTCTGCGAGGTGGAAGATGCCGATCGTGGCGAGAAACACGCCTGCGGCCCCGACAGCGATCCAGCGCTCGCCGGCCACGTGGACGACCTCATGGGAGTGCTTGATCCCGAGCTTCGCGGCAGCTGCCAGTGCTGCCGTCGACAGCCAGATCGCAAGATGGCCGTAGGAGGTGACGAATCCCCACAGACCCGGTTTGAGCTGATGTCCCCCTTCAAAGTCGAAGTAGGTCCACCAGATCGCCACTGTTCCGACGAACGAGGCGCTGGCGACGGCGACGGTCGTAGAGCTCCACGTCGCGATCTGCACGCCGAGCACGACCGAGAGCACCGACTCCCCAAGCACGATGATCGTGAAGAGGCCGAAGCGCTCGACGAGGTGCGCGCGATCGATCGGCGTCGAGGAGATCGTTCCCCAGCCCAGCAGCGGCGTCGCAAACTCGGCGAACAGGCCGATCCCCCAGAGCACGTAACGCCAAGGCGGCGGCACGAACGCCGAGATGATCCAGAACAGGAACCCGAGGCCAAAGCCGGCGAGATACAGATCGATCGCCCGCCGCGCCTCGGGGACGTGGCGCCGAGCCCGTGCGTAGAGCAGCAGCCGCAGGAAGGCCACGGCGGAGTACGCGAGCGCGAAGCGCTGCGTCCCGGCATCCGAGAGATCACCGACGGAGGTGGCCATCGCCGCGACCGCGAGCATCGAGGCCGAGACCGTCAGGCGGTAGGCCAGGTCGTCGCTGTCGAAGCGATTGGCGTAGTAGGTGAACCCCATCCACGCCCAGGCGATCGGTATGAAGAGCGCGACGAACCGCAGCACCCCTCCGAGGTCCGGCTCCTTGACGAGCCGGCTGGCGAGACTGATCACGGCGGCGACGATCACCAGGTCGAAGAAGAGTTCCAGCCATGTGGCGTGTCGGTCGTTGCCCTGCGGACCGCGCAGGTGCGGGGGCCTGCGCAGCGGCGGGAGCCGGCTCGTCCCCCCTTGGTGCTGCATCAGAGGCCGAGGTCCCGCACGCCGAGCTCATCAAACCCAACGTGATGGGCGAGTTCATGACGGACGGTGATCGTCACCTGCTCGCGCAGGAGGTCTGCGTCGTGCCCGAAGTCGCGGCGCAGGGTGTCACGAAAGATGATGATCCGGTCCGGGTAGTCGTCATGCGAGGCGCCGTCGCCCTGATAGAGCCCGTACGCACGCCTGCGGCGCCCCTTGTCGGAGACCACGACGGCGACGTTGCGATCGAGGACGGAGCGCAGGAGCTCAGGCAGGTCGTCGAGCGCCTCGCGCACGAGCTCCTCGAAGTCCTCGTCGCTGTACGGATCCAGATCGAGGAAGTCCATCTCGTCGGGATCGGCGGCGAGGCCATCTGCCGCAAGGCGCTCGCTGCGCGCGACGATGCGGTCGAACTCCTCCTCGGACTCGGGCTCGCTCCAGCCTGCCAGGCGCAGCCCCAGGGCGATCGCGCCCCCGAACAGCACGGCGATCACGAGCACGATGATCGCGAGCGTCTCGAGTGCGCGGATCAGCGGGCTGGCGCTGAATCCTGCGAGCAGCGCGGCCGCCGTGAGCCCAGCGCAGAGCGCCACGACAGCAGCGAATGCGATGCGTCGTGCTGGAGGCATGCTGTCCGGCTCAGGCCATGGCGCGGGAGATCACGATCCGCTGGATCTCGCTCGTGCCCTCGTAGATCTGGGTGATCTTCGCGTCGCGCATCATGCGCTCGACCGGATAATCCGTGACGTAGCCATACCCGCCGAGCACCTGCACGGCCTCGGTGGTGACCCACATCGCGGTGTCGGCAGCGACCAGCTTGGCCATCGAGGTCCACTTGCCCAGCCCGGCCTCGCTGCGGTCGGCCGCCGCGCTCGCACGGTAGGTCAGCTCACGCGCTGCGGCATTACGGGCCTCCATCTCGGCGAGCTTGAAGGCGATCGCCTGGTGCTCGAAGATCGGCTTGCCGAACGTCACACGCTCCTTGGCGTACTGCGTGGCGTAATCGGTCGCACCCTGAGCGATGCCGACTGCCTGCGCTGCGGCGCCCAGGCGCGTGCGCTCAAGCGTGGCGAGCGCGACCTTCAGGCCACCGTGGACCTCCCCGACGACGTTCTCCTTCGGCACGCGGACATCCTGGAGGACCGGCGATCCGGTCGGCGATCCCTTGATGCCCATCTTGTGCTCGTAGCCGCCGATCGAGAATCCCGGCCGGTCGGCTTCAACGACGAATGCGGTCGTCTTGCGGTTCTCACGGTCGGTGCTGGCCATCACGACGTAGAAGTCGGCGACGCCGGCATTCGAGATCCAGTTCTTCGCGCCGTTGATCACCCATTCGTCGCCTTCGAGCCGCGCGGTCGTGCGCATCGATGCCGGGTCGGAGCCGGCCTCCGGCTCCGACAGCGCGAACGCAGGGGTCCACTCGCCTGTGGCGCACTTCGGGAGGAACCGCTGCTTGAGCTCCTCGCTGCCGAAGAGCTGGATCGGCAGCGTTCCGAGGTCCTGGACCATGAGGATCAGCGCTGTCGCTGCGCAGGCCTTCGCGATCTCCTCGATCGCAATCGAGAGCATCAGCGTGCCGGTGCCGGTGCCGCCGTACTCGACCGGGAACGGAAGCCCGAGGATGTCGTTCTCGGCGAAGAGCTCGCGCAGGTCCTGGGGATACTCGGCGCTCTGATCGATGTCGTGCGCCCTTGGGGCAACACGCTCCTGAGCGATCTGGCGGACCATCTCGCGCAGGTCCAGATATTCGCGCGGGATCGAATAGGCGTCGGTGAAAGTCGATGACATGCCGGGAATCTTATCGGCGTCGGCTGGGTCTCCCGGCGCGTCAGTGCGCCGAAACCACCCCGTCGGGGGGGTCCATCGGGCGGTGCCCATCGTGCCAGGCGAGCATCCCTCCGGCGAGCGAGGCCGCCTCATAGCCTGCTGCCCGCAGTTTCTGCGCCGCGTGGAGCGAGCGCACGCCTGCGAGACAGACGACGATCAGGGGGCCCTCAGGGTCCAGCTCCCCGGCCCGGACGGCCAGTTCCCCGAGCGGAATGTGCACGCTCCCGGGGATCCGCCCTGCGGCGTACTCGTGTGGTTCGCGGACATCGAGGACGCCCGCCCCGCCCTGCGCGATCAGTTCCGCAGCCCGCTGAACGGGAATCTCGATCGGCAGGGATGCCATGCGCGGACGCTATCCCACTCGCGTGGTGCCGATGCGCGACGATGTGCCGGTGGACGATCGGCTGCGCGTCACCTCCCGCATCGCAATCCCGCTCGCGGAGATCGTGCTGCGGGCGAGCCGATCCTCCGGGCCCGGCGGCCAGCACGCCAACGTCACCGCCTCGCGTATCGAGGCGAGCTTCGACGTCGCGGCGTCACAGACGCTCAGCGACGCCCAGAAGGAGCGCGTGATCGAGCGCTGCGGCCCGGTTGTCCGCGCTGTCGCGCAGGACGCGCGCAGCCAGGCGCGAAATCGGGAGTTGGCCCTTGAGCGCCTACGCGAGCGGCTCGCCGGGGCGCTCGCGGTGCGAGCGCCCCGGCACGCGACCACACCCTCGCGCTCGGCCCGCGAGCAGCGCCTCTCGGAGAAGCGCCACCGCGGGGAGACCAAACGCGGGCGTCGCGCGCCCGAAGACGGCTGACCGCGGCGGGCAGAGACCGTCGGGGTGCCGGACGCGGAAGCCCGAGTTGCTGCGCAGCGCCTTCTGCCAGCGCGAGCCATGCGGGCCGCGGCCGCTGGTGTCGAACCGCAGGCCCGCAACGACCATGTACATGTGGCCGGAGTTCGTATAGATCGTGACCCACTGGCCCGCACCGGGCTTGCCCCAGTCGAAGAAGTCGTAGGACGGCAGCGGGCTTGTCATGAGACCGGCGCCACGCAGCGCGTAGGAGACCGAGCCGGAGCAGTCGTAGCCCGCATCCTCCCAGCGGCCGTGACCGCCGCCCCAGAGGTACGGCTTGCGCGCGATGCGATTACCCGCAGCGATGATCTGCTTGATCTCGTCAGGGGCGTTCTCAGGCGCGATCGCCGTCCCGTCCGAGGCGAGCTTCGCCCGGTCTCCCGGCGCGAGCTCCGGAGCGGGCAGGCTCTCCATCGGGTCGCCGAGGTCGCCCGGAGCCGCCGAGCCGCCGACACGGGTGCGCAGCTCATAGATGTCGCCGGCATCGAGGACGCCGTCGGCCCTGCGAGCGACGCTGCGCTCGAAGCGGCGTACGGCGATCCGGGTCTTGGCGCTGAACTCGCCGGAGGGTCGTGGCGCCCCGCGCACACGAGCGCGGCGCAGCCAGTCCTGAAGCTCACGGATGTCACGGCCGCTCATCCCCGTGACCACGGGAATGCGGTCGCCGAGCTTTGCCCGCGGAGCAGCCTGCTTGCCGAAGCTCAGGCCACCGCTCGCCTCGACGCCACGGGGGCCGCGGGCGGCCTCGCGCAGCGCATTGAGCGTCTTGGGGCCCGCGATGCCCGAGGTGTCGATGCGCGCGACGAACTGGAAGTGCTGGACCGCGGTCGCGGTCTCGCTGAGGTATTGGCCATTGACGGCGACCTTGAAGCCGATGGCGTTCAGGAGCTGCTGGAGGGCGCGGACATCATCACCGTTCGCGCCCGGGCGCAGGACGCGCGCGCGGATCGTCGGCACGGAGGCGCCGGTGACCTTCCCGGCCGCATCCGGGCTAACCGCGCCGGTCGTAGCGGCCTGCCCGGGAGCGGACAGGGCGAAAACGCCGCTGAGTACAACGGCCAGTGGTAGTGCGATGTGTCGAGTCGACGACAACGGGGAACCCCCTCTTTGACGCCTACGGGGTTAGCTGCCGGGCTCGCGCGAAAAGGGCCGCGCTACGTCGATGCTTATGACGATTCGCCCCCGGCCGTCGAAACGACCTGTGGGTCCCCCGCTCTCCGAGATCAGGGTGCCTCGGAGATTCGGCTTGGTTACTGCTTCGGTGAAAGCCTACCGGACTCCTCTGCAGGATGCCATCCGGCTTACGTCAACCTGGCGCTCCGCAGCTCAGAGACCCGTGCCGCGCAGCACCGCCTCGGCGATCGCCAACGCCACCTGCGCGCGTGGCGCGAGCGAGTCCAGATCGACGAACTCGTCGGGATGATGCGCATGTCCGCCGCGCGCGCCGAGGCCGTCGATCGTGACCGGGATCGTCGCGGCGAAGTGGCTGGCATCGCTCGCCCCGCCGCGCGCCGCGCCGACGATGGGCATCCCCGCGGCGGTCGCAGCAGCCTCGAGGACCGCCGTCGTCGCCTCGAGCGCGTCCATCCCCGGCCACTCGCGCCCGATCCGCGTCTCGATGCGCGCGCCGCCGGCCTGCTCGGGGATCGACGCCGCGACGGCCCGCAGCGCCTCGAGTCGGTCGCCGCGCAGGTCACAGGTCAGTTCACCCGCCGCGGGAACGACGTTCAGCGCCTCACCGCTGCGAAAAATCGTGGGCACCGCAGTGACCCGATCGGCCCCGTGAGGGTCGTGACGGGCGGCCACGTGCTGTGCGACCTGCGCGAGGGCGAGCAGCGCGTTGACCCCGGCATCCGGGGCCGAGCCGGAGTGCGCCGCCCGACCGTGCGCGCGCACCACCACGCTCATCGCCGACTTGCGCCGCACGACGACGGCCTCGTGGCCCTGGGGATCGAGCTCGCCGGCCTCGAAGCACAGACAGGCGTCGAAGCCGGCGAATCGGTCCACGTGGCCGAAGGGACCGATCCGCCACTCCTCGTCGTTGACGAGCAGCAGCGCGACCTCAGCGAGCTCCTCGCGGCCGACGAGCGCGCGCAGAAGGCCGAGCGCGAGCGCGACCCCCGCCTTCATGTCGTACGTGCCCGAGCCGCGCAGCCGGGTGCCGAGCCTGCGTGGCGTGATGAAGCCCTCGTGCGGGACGACCGTGTCGAGGTGGCCGACGAGCAGGATGCGCCTCGTTCCGGGGCCGGCGACGCGCAGGAGAAGATCGGGGGCGTGCTCCTGCGAGGAGCACGGGAGGCGCTCAATCGCGGCCTGCGGCGGCGCTAGGGCGCTCGCGACCGCAACAACCTCCTCGGCTGCTGCAACATCGCCGGACGGCGTGGAGATCGCGGCCAACGCCTCGAGGTCGCGCTCCGCGCTGGCGGCGAGCGGTGCTGCGTGGTCGGCGATCCATGGCGTGGCCATCACTCGTACCCTTTCAGCTATGGCCCGTGGACCTCAGCTAGGAGACCCCGCACCCGACTTCGAGCTTGCGGGGACGCACGGGCCGTTCCGGCTCTCCGAGCATCGCGGCGAGCGCGTTGTCCTGCTGTTCTACCCGGGCGATGACACTCCGGGCTGCACAAAGCAGTTCTGCTCGTATCGCGATCAGGCCGACCTCATCGGAGCGCTCGACGCCACGCTCGTGGGAATCTCGCGGCAGGACATCGCCTCGCACGAGGGGTTCACCGCCAAGCACGGCCTGACGGTCCCCCTGCTCTCCGACGTCGACGGCGCGGTCGCCGGCGCCTACGGG
>WLNG01000229.1 GCA_009699915.1 Actinomycetota bacterium | reverse complement strand
CAGGCGCTGCGGATCCCGCTGCTGCCGCGGATTGCCCACCGTTTGGCGATCATCACCGGTCAGGTGATGATCGGTGACCCGGTCGTCGTGCGGCCTGGGCTCTACCTGCTGCACGGGCAGGTCGTCATCGACGGTCTCGTCGTCGTGGGAGAGGGGGCGGTCATCGCGCCGTTCACGACGATCGGCCTCATTGCGGGAGAGGTGCGCGGCCCAACGATCGGCAGCGACGTGCACATCGGGACGGGCGCGCGCGTCCTCGGCCCCGTGACGATCGGTGACGGCGCGCGGGTCGGGGCGAACGCCGTCGTGCTTCAGGACGTCGATCCAGGCACCACGGTGGCCGGTGTCCCGGCACGTGTGCTGGGCTGAGGCATACTCGCGGCGTGTGCTCGGCGTGGTAGAAGTTCCGGCATGGCGCGCACATTCCTCAAGCGACGCGGCGGTGGCTCCGCCACTGGGTTCAATGGCAGCGACGATGAGCTGAAGGCGGAGATCGACCGCCTTACGGCGCAGAACCGTCTCTCGCGCGAGCCCGAGACCGAGCGCCGGCTGCTCCAGCTGCGGCACATGGCCGGGATGCGACTTGTGCGGGGCGGCCGCGGAGCCGATTTCGTCGCGCCGGACTACGACGCGCTGCCGCCGCAGCGCCCGGATGGACTGATCGAGTTGCAGGCGCGCGAGGTCACTCCTGGGCTGATCCGCGCGGCGCTGCTGCGCGACGGCGCTCTGATCGTCCGCGGGCTCGTGCCACGGGAGGACGCGCTGCGGCTCGCGGATGGGATCGAGCACGCGGTCGCCGCTCGCGACCAGGCTGAGGATGAGGGGCGTCCCGACGAAGCGGTCTACCGCGAGTTCGCGCCCGAGCGGCCGTACCCGCCGATCGTCACCCGTGAATGGATCAGGGAGGGCGGCGGAGTTCTCGGCGCCGACTGCCCGGGACTCGCGTTCGAGCTGCAGGAGCTCTTCATCAACGCGGGCGTTCCGGCGCTTGCCGCCGGCTACCTCGGTGAGCCCGCGGTCTTCTCCGTCGACAAGACGACGCTGCGCAAGGCGACGCCGGACATTCCCGGCGGCTGGCACCAGGATGGAAAGTTCATGGGAGATGTGCGCGCACTGAACCTTTGGCTGTCGCTCTCGCGTTGTGGCGACGTCGCCCCGGGACTCGATCTCGTCGCAAGACGCTTCGAGGGGATGGTCGCGACGCAGACCGAGGAGGCGATCCTCGACTACCAGGTCTCCCAGGCGCTTGCCGAGCAGGCAGCCGGTGACCGTCCGATCATCCGGCCGATCTTCGAGCCCGGGGACGCAGTCTTCTTCGATGAGATGAACCTCCACAAGACCGGCTCGGACCCGGCGATGCCCAACCCGCGCTTTGCCGTCGAGAATTGGTTCTTCGGGCCGTCGGGGTTCCCCGAGGCCTATGTTCCGGTCGCGGTCTAGGCGCCGCGCGGAGCGGGACCGCCTGCGGCGGGTCCTGCGGCTGCACAGCGCCATCTCCCATGGCGATCCCGACACGATCGCCTTCGTCTGCAACGAGATCGCGGGCGACCGCATCTACGACAGCCACGGGATCCACATCGGTCCCGGCGACACGGTGATCGACGGCGGCGGGAACTTCGGGATCGCGGCGGTCTACTTCGCGAGCGTCTGCGGCGCAGCGCGCGTGCTCACGTTCGAGCCGGTCCCTCCGACCTTCGCCGCGCTGGAGCGCAACATCGCTCCGCACGCGGCGTGCACCGGATTTCACGAGGGGCTCTGGTCCCATGCCTGCGAGCGGGAGATGACGCACTATCCGCAGGCCGCCGCGATGTCGAGCCTCTTCGCCGACCCCGAGCGTGACCGCGCGTACATCGAGAGCACGATGCTCGCGATGGGTCTCGCCGCGGATGAGGCCGCGGACCGGGCACGCGGATTCTTCGCAGAGACGCAGACGTTCCGCTGCAGCTTCCGCTCCGTCTCAGACGTGCTGAGAGACGAGGGGATCGAACGTGTCGACCTGCTCAAGATCGACGTGGAAGGGGCCGAGCGCGAGGTGCTCGCCGGGATCCACGAGGACGACTGGCCGCGGATCAGGCAGATCGTCCTCGAGGCGCATGACGACGCGCACCTGCCGGAGCTCGAGGGCGCCCTGCGGGCGCATGGGATGCACACCGAGACCGCTCAGGACGCGCTGATGGCCGAGACGCCGATGCGGCTCGTCTACGGAGTCCGCCCGTGACGGCCGAGGAGGATCTGGCAGCGACCGACTCTCCGGCGCATGCGCTCACGGCCTACTTCTGCGGCTGGCGCCGCGAGCGCCGTAAGGAACGGCTCCCGGCAGGAGCGCCCGCGCGCACGAGCGCCGTGATGACGATGGTGCAGAACGAGCCGCTCTTCCTGCCGCTCTGGCTGCGCTACTACTCGCAGTTCTTCGCGCCGGAGGACATCCATGTCCTCGACCACGACACGACCGACGGTTCGACCGATCGAGACGGCTTCGTCCGGCTCCCCGTCTCGAACCGCAGCTTCGACAACCGCTGGATGGGGCGCCAGGTGAGGACGCTGCAACGCCGTCTGCTCGAGCGCTACGACAGCGTGCTCTTCGTGGACTGCGACGAGATCATCGCGCCGAATCCAGCGCTCGGCGACCTTGGCGAATACCTCGCCCGATTCGACGGCAGCTGGATCACCTGTCTCGGATACGAGGTGCTGCAGATGCCCGGTGAGGAGCCGCTGCGCTTCGACGAGCCGATCCTCGCGCAGCGCGGCCACTGGTTCGCGAGTTCGCTCTACGACAAGCCGGCGCTCTCGACGGTCCCGCTCGACTGGAAGCCGGGGTTCCACGGCCTGAAGGGCAACCACACCCGCTATGACCCGGACCTGCGGATGATCCACCTGCATCGCGCCGACCGCGCCGAGGCCCTGGCGCGCCATCGCAAGTGGTCCGCCCGCCGCTGGCGGCGCCGCGACCTGCGCGAGGGCTGGGGGACGCACAACCGCATCGTCGACGAGCAGGCGTTCGAGCACTGGT
>WLNG01000228.1 GCA_009699915.1 Actinomycetota bacterium | reverse complement strand
CGGTCGGCCCGGCGCGCCTCCTTGACTGTCATGAAGTCGGCCGGATCGAAATCCGTGCAGGGGCCGACGCCATCGGCGATCGCGCAGACGCCCGCAGCCCAGCGCTCATGGATCACTGAAGCCCCCACGCCGAGTGGCGTGATGGCTCCGAGCCCCGTGACGACGACCTCACGCATGATCGATCAGGCGGCGCGCTCGAGAATCAGCGAGACCGCATCGCCGAGCGTGCGGATCTGCTTCATGTCGTCGCCCTTGAGGGTGACGCCGAACTCTTCGTCGACGATCTGGGAGAGCTCAGCAAGATCGAGCGAGTCGATGTCGAGGCTCTCGAAGGTCGTGCCCGGGGCGAACTCGGTGGGGTCTGCGCCAAAGCTCTCCAGAGCCTTGTGGACGACTTCCTCAACCTGCTCCTGTGTGACACTGCTCATTGCGTACTGCTCCTTTCAGGCGGCCAGGCCGCCGTCGACGTACAAGGTGGAACCGGTGACGTAGCCGGCATCGTCGGAGGCCAGGAACCGCACGGCGGCGGCGACCTCCTCGGGCATTCCGGCGCGGCGCGCGGGGATGCCGTCGAGAAACTCCTTCGGCAGATCGGCGGTCATGTCCGTGGCGATGAAGCCCGGCGCCACGGCATTCACCGTCACGCCGCGCCGCGCGACCTCGACCGCGATCGTCTTCGTCGCTGCCACGAGTCCGCCCTTGGCTGCGGCGTAGTTCGCCTGACCGGCGTTCGCGCGCAGGCCGACGACGGAGGCGATGTTGACGATCCGCCCATGGCGAGCACGGAGCATCGGGCCGAGGGCCTCGCGCATCATGCGGAAGACCGCCGTCAGGTTCGTGTCGATGACCCGCTGCCAGCGCTCATCGTCGAGCGAGATGGCGAGATCATCCTCACGCACCCCGGCGTTGTTCACGAGCGTGAGCACCGGCCCGCCGAGCTGCTCGCGCGCCGTCTCCAGCACCGCCGCGGCTGCGCCATCCGCCGTCACATCGCTCTGGAGAGCCACGGCGCGGCCGCCTGCGGCCTCGATCGCCGCGACGACAGCCGCCGCCTCCTGCGCGCCTGAGCGATAGGTCAGCGCGACCGGCCAGCCGTCGGCAGCCAGAGCGCCGGCGATCGCCGCGCCGATGCCGCGTGAGCCGCCGGTGACGAGCGCGACCGCGTCCTGAGGCCGCTCAGACATCGCGCCCCCACGTAACGATCGTGGCGCCCCAGACCAGGCCGGCGCCGAAGGCGCAGAGCAGGACCCGATCGCCGTCCTGGAGGCGGCCGTCAAGCCGCATCTCCCCGAGCGCGATCGGAACCGACCCGGCGGAGGTGTTCCCGGTGTGGGCGATCGCGTTGACGACGCGGTCCGGGTCGAGCGCGAGCTTCTCGACCAGCGAGGAGAGGATGCGCGCGTTGGCCTGATGGAAGACGAAGTGGTCGATGTCGCCGAACGAAAGCCCGGCCTGCGCGCAGGCGCTCTCGGTCGCCTCGCTCATGCGACGCACCGCCTCGATGAAGACGCTGTGCCCATCCAAGACGATGTGGCGCTGTTCGCGCTCGATGACGATCAGGTCGCCGTGTTGGCCGTCGGCGCCAAAGATGACCGGGCCGATCCGGGAGTCGGCGCTGACCTCCAGGACCGCCGCTCCGGCGCCGTCGCCGAAGACGGCCGCGGTCTTGCGGTCCTCCATGTTGAGGTAGCGCGACATGATCTCCGCGCCGATCGCGAGCACCTTCTTTGCGCGCCCGGACTCGATCATCCCAGCGCCCAGGCCGACACAGGTCACGAAGCCGGCGCAGGCGTTGTTGACGTCGATCGCGCCGGCACGATCGGCGCCGAGGTCGTGTGCCACCAGCGGCGCACAGCCGGGCGTGATGCAGTCGGCGGAGACCGTCCCCAGCAGGATCAGGTCGAGATCGGCGGCGTCGACCCCTGCGTCGGCCAGCGCGCGACGGCCCGCCTCGCCGGCGAGGTCCTGCAGCCGGTCACCCGGCTCGGCCCAGTGCCGCTCGAGGATCCCGGTACGGCGCACGACCCACTCACTGTCGACCTCGAGCAGCGCCGTCGCCTCGTCGTTGTCGACGACTCGGGGCGGCTTGACTGCGCCGATGCCGCAGACGGTTGCTCCGGTCATGCGACAGCCACTTCCAGATTGCGCTCGACGAGCTTTTCGAGCACGGTCCCCGGTCCCACGTCGACGTAGCGGCCGATGCTCATGCCGTGAAGCGTGAGCATCACCTCACGCCAGCGCACGGGAGCGGTGATCGCCTCGGCGAGCTCGGCGCGCGGATCGGTGAAGGGGCGGGCGGTGAGGCCGCTGATGACCGGGACGGCGGGCGTGGAGAACTCGACCTGCGTGAGGCGCTCGGCGAACGGCTCGCGTGCGCCGTCCATGAAGGGCGTGTGGAAGGCGCCGGCGACATCCAGTTCGATCGCGCGCAGCCCGCGCTCACGGGCCGCTCCGCGTGCCTGCGTGACCGCATCGACGGCGCCGGCGATCACAACCTGCCCGGGAGCGTTGTCGTTGGCGACGTGCAGCCCGAAGTCCTCGGCGAGGCGGGCGGCGTCCTCGATCGTTCCCTTGAGGACGGCGAGCATCGTGCTCTCTCCACGCTCCTCGCCGGAGCGCGCCATCAGCTCACCGCGCAGAACCGCGAGCTCGACGGCATCGCGCTGCGTCAGCGCACCGGCGGCGCAGAGCGCACCGAGCTCGCCGAGCGAATGGCCCGCGAAGGCGAGCGCGTCGCCGGCCAGCGGTGCGAGGTCCTGCCACAGCGCGAGGCTCGAGAGCACGATCGCCGGCTGGGCGTAGCGCGTGCTCTCGCCGCAGACGGGGAACGGATCGCACCCGATCAGCTCGGTCGCGAGGTCGAAAAGCTCCGGAATCCGCTCACGGACAACGGGTCCGAGGGCAGGATCCTGCGCTCCCTGGCCCGGGAAGAGGTAGGCGACGGCCATGCAGGTGACAGGTTCGCGCCAAAACGGCGAAATCCGCCTGCGCGCGCCCAAATCCCCCCCACCCGGGGGGAT
>WLNG01000227.1 GCA_009699915.1 Actinomycetota bacterium | reverse complement strand
CAGGGCCGGAGGTGCCAAGCGAGACGCCGACCCTGCCGGTCGCCTTCGCGTAGCCCTCGGCCGCGTGACCTCCGCCGGCCTCGTGGCGCACGAGCACGTGACGGATCCCCGCGTCATAGAAGGCGTCGTAGGTCGGGAGGTTCGCTCCCCCGGGAAGGCCGAATACGACATCCACGCCCTCAGCCTTCAGGCACTCCATCAGGGCATCAACTGCTCTCATCGTGGTGTCGCCTCCTTCCTGCTGGCGCGGGGGGGTGAATTTCGACCGCCGAGTAGCGGTCTTGAAAAACCGATGGTACCAGTCGGATTCTCCCGTCCGGAGGCCCGCAAGAGTGCGACCGCGACCCCGGAGCAGCGCCGTTCAGCGCTGCCTGGCCCGTTCTGGAGCGATCACCTCGGCGTCGTCCTGCGGCAGGTAGAGCTCGGTCCCGCATCGCAGGCAGAACGCATCGTGCACGCGGTGGACCTTCCCGCAGCCGGGACAGCGCATCCGCTCGACTGCGCGATCGTCGCGCATGAAGATCGCGGCGAGCACGCCGAAGATCGGCACCGCGCCGCTGACCAGGAACCAGAGCCAGAACGACTGGCCCTTGCTGCGGCCGATGATCCCGCCGCCGATGCCGAAGCAGACGGCGATCACGACGTACGCGCCGCCCGCGCCATTCATGCCGGTCGCTCCACTGCGAGATGCCCCACGACCGCCATGGTAGGACGGCGGGGAGCGATCAGCCCAGGCCCAGTTCGGAGCGCACGATCGCCGTGACCTCCTTGCCATCGGCGCGCCCGCGCGTCTCCTTCATGACGACGCCGATGATCACCCCGATCGGCTTCATGTCGCCGGTGCGCAGCCGCTCTGCGAGGTCGGGGTTGGCCTCGAGCGCCGCACGCACGATCGGGGCAAGCTCGTCGGCGCCACCGACGGCCCCGAGCCCCTCCTGCTCGACGATCGCCGCGGGATCCCCGCCCTCGGCGACAAGCCGGTCAAGTACCTGTCGCCCACCGCCCTGCGTGACCGCACCGGAGGCGACCAGACCGGCGAGCCCGGCGAGCGCCTGCGGGGTGACCGGCGAGACGGCCGGATCGTCGCCCTCGACGCGCGCCGCGAGCTCGGCCGCCCAATTGGCCAGTGCCTGCGGTTCTACGTCCGGCGCCGCTGCCCGCGCCTGCTCGAAGAAGTCACCAAGCTCGCTGCGCCACGAGAGCAACCTCGCGCTCTCCGCGCTGAGCCGGAGCTCCTCAATGAAGCGCCTCTCACGATCGGCGGGAAGCTCGGGCATCGCGGCACGCGCACGGTCGAGCATCTCGGGCGTGATCGTCACCGGCGGAAGGTCCGGCTCGGGGAAGTAGCGGTAGTCGTGCGCCTCTTCCTTCGATCGCAGCGAGGTGATCGCCTCGGTGCGCGGATCGAAGTGCAGCGTCTCCTGCGTGATCGTCCCGCCGCCCTGAAGGATCGCTTCCTGACGGGTGATCTCTGCGCGGATGCCGCGCTCGATGAACCGGAACGAGTTCATGTTCTTGAGCTCGGTCTTGGTTCCGAGCTCGGTCGCGCCGACGGGCCGCAGCGAGATGTTCGCGTCGCAGCGCAGCGAGCCCTCCTCCATGTTCACGTCACTGACGCCCAAGCGCCTGAGGGTGGTGCGCAGCAGACGCAGCCACTCTCCGGCCTGCTCGGCGGAGACGAGATCGGGCTCGCTGACGATCTCCGCGAGCGGCGTGCCGCCGCGATTGAAGTCGACGACCGATGCCTCGGAGCCATGGATGCGCCCACTCGCGCCGGCGTGGACGAGCTTCGCCGCGTCCTCTTCCAGATGAACGCGATGAATCCGCACGTCGCCGAGCCGCCCGCCGGAGCAGAGCGGTTCGTCGAACTGGCTGATCTGGTAGCCCTTCGGCAGATCGGGATAGAAGTAGTTCTTGCGGTGGAAGATCGAGCGCGGCGCGAGCTCCGAGCCGACCGCCATCCCGATCATCAGCCCGTAGTGGATCGCCTGCGCATTGGCCACCGGCAGCGTCCCCGGCAGGCCGAGGCAGACCGGGCAGGTGCGCGTGTTGGGCTCCTCGCCGAAGCTCAGCTCGCAGCCGCAGAACATCTTCGTGCGGGTGCGCAGCTGAACGTGGATCTCCAGGCCGATGACCGGCTCGTACGCGACGGCGCTCATGCCGCGGCCCCCCGACGGGGCGGCGTGCCGTCGAACTCCAGAGCGCGTTCGAGCGCGTAGGCGGTCTCCAACAGGCGATTCTCGCTGAAGGCCGGGCCCGCGATCTGCAGCCCCACCGGTAGCCCGTCGGAGAGCCCGCAGGGGATCGAGATCGCCGGAATCCCAGCGAGCGACATCGGGACTGTCAGGAAGTCGCTGAGGTACATCGACAGCGGATCGGCCGTCTTGGCGCCGAGTTCGAAGGCGACCGTCGGGCTCGTCGGGGTGACGATCGCGTCCACCTCGCCGAAGGCGCGGTCGAACTCGCGCATGATCAGCGTGCGCACACGCTGCGCGGTCCCGTAGTACGCGTCGTAGTAGCCGCTCGAAAGCGCGTACGTCCCGATCAGGATGCGGCGGCGCACCTCGGGCCCGAAGCCGTCATGACGGGTCTCGGTGTACATCGTGAGCAGGTCGTCGGCGTCGGAGCGCATGCCGTAGCGCACGCCGTCGAACCGCGAGAGGTTCGACGAGCACTCCGCCGGCGCGAGCACGTAGTAGGCGCTGAGCGCCTTCGGGGCGGTCGGCAGCGTGACGCGCTCGATCGCCGCGCCGAGGCCGCGAGCGTGCTCCAGCGCGGCCTCAAAGGCGGCGAGCACGCCCGGCTCAAGCCCCTCCCCGCTGGCGAGCTCATCAGGCACGCCGAGCCGCAGGCCGTCGAGCCGCTCCATAGTCGGGAGCCGGATCGTCTCCGGGTGGCCGACCGCGGTCGCATCGTGCGGGTCGGCACCGGTCATCTGGCCGTAGAGCAGCGCAGCGTCGGTGACGTCGCGGGTGAACGGCCCCGCCTGATCGAGCGACGAGGCGAACGCAATCATCCCGAAGCGCGAAACGCT
>WLNG01000226.1 GCA_009699915.1 Actinomycetota bacterium | reverse complement strand
TGAGGGCGACGAGGCCGGCCCGCGCCTCGACGATGCGATCGAAGGTCGCCCGAGCATGCGCGGGATCGCGCGTGTCGATCGCCTCGTGCACGAGCTCCGTACCGGTGCGGCACATCGCGTCGAGCTCTTCCTGCGTGCACAGGCGTCCGGCGGGCGCTGCTGCGGTGCTCATGTCGGCCATCGATGATCCCCTCCTCAGCGGAATGCGGTCGGTGGCGCGACGCTACCTGCGCCGCGCAGGCAGAAAACCACGCGCTTCCGCTAGTGCCGGAATTGTCCCGGCATTCGAGGGCGCCGATGCGCAACTCCTGCGGTATCGCAACCGACCGCGCGGTCGGGTACTTTCAGCACGATGATTCAAGCCAAGAGCCGCACTGTGGTCCGCGGCTCTCTCGTCGTCGCAGCGCTCTGCGCGGCGTTCGCCGCGAGCGGCTGCGGCGCCAGTCAATCGCCGCTACCTGAGGGTTTCTCGCGCCTGCGCGACGTTGACCCAACGATCCTCCAAGAGATGCGTTATACGACGGACCACAACTTCATTGGCAGGCCGATCGCGGGATACGACGCGGCCGATTGCTGGCTGACCGACCGCACCGCGCGCCTGCTCAAGGACGTCCAGGCAGCGGTCTCGGTGAAGGGCTACACGCTGAAGGTCTACGACTGTTACCGCCCGCAGCGCGCCGTCAACGACTTCTATCGCTGGGCGCAAGACCCGGCCGACGACGTGACGCGCAAAGAGTTCTATCCGCGGCTAGCAAAAGACAAGCTCTTTCCGCTCGGGTACATCGCCAAGCAGAGCGGCCACAGCCGCGGCTCAACGTTGGACCTAACGCTGGTGCCGAAAGGTAAGGGCGTCAGCCCAACTTGGAATATCGGCGACCCGCTTGTTGACTGCGCGGCCCCCGCCTCGATGCGATTCCCCGACACCTCTATCGATATGGGCACCGGTTTCGACTGTTTCGACCCGAAGGCAAATACAGCGAACGCGACGATTACTGCTGCGCAGAAGATGCGCAGGGCGATTTTGTTTGACGCGATGACGCGCGCCGGTTTTAAGAATCTGCCCGAGGAGTGGTGGCACTACACGCTGATCGACGAACCGTTCCCGGACACGTACTTCGACGTGCCGATAGCTTCGTAGCGGGAGGCGGGCCATCACGCGTCGAGTTGCCCGGTAGCGTGCCGAGCGTCTGATCTCGAAGTGGGACGATCAGCTGCTGCATGTCACCGGCAAGCCGCCGGCGACGGTCACCAAGAGGGCGCCGACGGGCGCCGCCTTCGGCGAGGTGAAGCAGCGGCCTTCGTCGTCCCTGGAGCGCGTAACGCCCAGCACCGCGGGCTGCTCAGCGGCTCAGATCGATCACCGTGTAGTCCGCACGCGCGTGCGAGCTACAGCCATGGCGACGCCAAACCGGGGGCTTCTATGCGTCCCGCTGGCGATCGATCAATCGCGTGGAGGCTTCATGGTCGCTGCCCCTGACGGTCTGGGCACTCGCCGTATCGCAACGAATGTCAGGAAGGGTTTCAGTCATCTTCTGGGGCGGCTGACACGTGACCTTGTGGATCTATCGCGAAGGTCGTCAGCGGCAGGCCAAAGCGCTCCTTGACGTGCTCGATCAGCCCTCGCTCCTGCCAATTGGCTTGCTCTGAACTGCGTAGCCCGATCAGGATATGGTCGGGCTGGAAGGCCGCGACGGCGTCGACGAACGCGGTCATGATGCTGTCATCGCCGGTGGTACCGCTGGCCCGGGCGCCAATCGAGTGCAGGTGGCTCAGCACGGTATCGAGGCGCTCGTCGGCGGCATGCCGGGACTTGTTGAGCTCAGAGGCCAGCCACGCAAGTCGTCCCGGGAGACTGGGCGTCACCACGTAGACCTCGTCCGCTGCGTCGATCACGGCGCGCACTGGAGGTGGAAGCTCAGCCACCTCGGCGACGGTCGCATCGGCGAAGACCAGCAGACGCCGGGTCGGTGATCCGCGGTCCTCCGGGTGGGAGTCGGCGGCCGCGATAGCCGCGTCGTTGCTCATGATCTGGGGTTCCTTTCCCAGCTATCACCGTGCGAGCTGTCAGGTCCTTCGCGGCGATGCTCGCATTTACGCGGCATGTGCGTTCCAGGTGGAGTCCGTCTCGTACTCGCGTAGGTAGCCCTCGAAAAGGCGGCGGTGACGCTCCTCATCGCGGAGGATCGAGATCACCATGTCTTGGGTGACCCAGTCCAGGCCGTCCGTCGTTTCGATGATGCGGTTGTAGTGCTCGATCGCACCGGTCTCGGCCTCGATCACTCCTTTGATCACGTGCACGATGTCGGTCTGGCGTTCGGGCGGTTGGAGGTAGGTCTGCTCGGCGGTGAACTGCATCGATCCGGGGACGACGCCGTAGAGCTCCTTGATCCTGTTGGCGAACTGCTTGGCGTGGCCGAGCTCCTCAGGCACGTCGCGCTGGAGCGACTCGATGATCTCCTGCGCGCGGACGCCGTCGGGGTTGACGGAGTTGGCGATATAGCTCATCACGGTCTCGACCTCCATCCAGTAGGCCTTGGTCAGCATCTCGAGGATCTCCTCGCGCTTGGTGCTGCTGGACTCGGCTAGAACGCCGGTTGTTGCTGTCTGTGCGCTCATGGTCGCCTCCTTGAGGATCGATGGGTCGTTGGTTCTCCAGCGTCGCGGCGCGCGCAAGTCTTCCCTTGACCGGCGGGGTGATCTACCGATCAACCCTGTCCCTGTGGAACGTCCCGGTCCGCCGCACGTTGTTCATCTGCCAGCTCAGTGGGCTTGGGGCGTGGGCTCGCCGATCAGCGAGTCAAGCGGCGTATCCCGGTCGCGCAGCGCGGCGACGTCGATCGGCTGACGGGAGCGGATCAGCGTCTGGACGTGCTCGTTGACGTCCCAGACCAGTCATTCATGAGGGCGACGAGGCCGGCCCGCGCCTCGACGATGCGATCGAAGGTCGCCCGAGCATGCGCGGGATCGCGCGTGTCGATCGCCTCGTGCACGAGCTCCGTACCGGTGCGGCACATCGCGTCGAGCTCTTCCTGCGTGC
>WLNG01000225.1 GCA_009699915.1 Actinomycetota bacterium | reverse complement strand
TGCCCTGGGCGTAGCGGGCGAGCAGGCGATGGCCGCCCTTCAGCAGGTCGTATCGCGCCTCTTGAGCGCCATAGTCGTAGCCCGGGGTAGCTCCGAGGGTCGCCCAGGCGATCGCCAGACCGCGCAGTCCGAGGTCCAGCCGCCGCGGTCCGGTGCGCCGGTCGCTGTTCATCAGCCCTCCCGGCTGGCGCCGAAGCGTCCCGCTGGTCAGTCCGCGGACGTAGAGGTCGGCATGGCCGCCGCCCACAGATCGTGCGAACGCGATACGCCCGCCGGACGCGGTGGGGAGGTAGTCGGAGTTCGATCCGTAGCCGAGGCCGGGGATGCGGCGCTCGCGAGCCGCGGTCACGTCGTAGCGGTAGGGGTCGCACCCGCGGGGCCGGGCCAGTCCCACGGTGACCCTGCTGCAGCGCGAGTAGGTCGCGATCAGGTGCCCGTGTCCATCGTCGCCGAGGTCCACGTCGAACGGCATGTTCGACGTGGGGACCGGAACATCGCTCGTGACGCCATTACGCCAGAGCATCAGCTTCCAGCGGCCCGCTCCCGTCGGCGCGCTCCACGCGATCGAGGTGCCGCGCTGTGACGTCGAGACCTTGACGTTCCCTGAGAGTCCTGTCGCGAGGGTCTGGTCGGCGCTCGCCGAGCCTGCCCCGCCAAGGGAGGCGATTACGGCAGCGCAGATGACGAGCCGGATTCTGGGCATGACGGCCTTCCTGCCGGGGGACGGGGTCCTACTCCTTAGAACCCTTCCCCGGACGAGAGGTTTCGTCACCCGTCATTGCGCGGGTCTTCCAGAGTGACGCGGCGATCGAGAGGCCGACTGCGCCGCTGATCACCGTCAGCGAGATCAGTACCGGCACCTTGCCGGCAAGATCGCTGTAGACGAACTTCGCGCCGACGAAGATCAGGGTGAAGGCGAGGCCGATGTTCAGGTACACGAACCGCTCGATCGCTCCGGCGAGCAGGAAGTAGAGCGCCCGCAGCCCCATCAATGCGAAGGCGTTCGCGGTGAAGACGATGAAGGTGCTCGAGGTGATCGCGAAGATCGCGGGGATGCTGTCGAGCGCGAAGACGACGTCGGTCGTCATGACCGCCGCGAGCACCGCGAGCATCGGCGTGCCGACCCAGACGCCGAGGAGTGCCCTGCGTTGGGGGATCTCGCCGTCGGCCAGCGAGGACCGCCGGACCCAGAGCCGTTCGTCGCGGTATCCGGCGGTCATCGGGACGAGGCGGCGCATCGCACGCACCGCGGGATTGCGCTCCGGGTGGATCTCCTCGTGCTTGCCCGAGGCGAGCCGGATGCCGGTGAAGATCAGGATCGCCGCGAAGAGGTAGACGATCCAGTCGTAGCGCTCGAGGAGCTCACCGCCGACGAAGATGAACACGGCGCGCAGGACGAGTGCCCCGACGATGCCCCAGAGCAGAACCCGCGCCTGATCGGCCTTCGGTACCGCGAACGTGCCGAGGATCAACGCGAAGACGAACACGTTGTCGATCGAAAGTGACTTCTCGATTACATATCCGGTCAGGAACTGCGTGCCTTCGGTCGGGCCGGCGAAGAGGAACATCCCACCGGCGAAGAGGAGCGCGAGCGCGATCCAGATCGCGCTGAGCGCGGTCGCCTCCCGCAGCGACACCTCGTGCGCATCACGATGCAGGACGAAGAGGTCAAGCAGCAGCATTCCGACGAGGAACGCCGAGAATGCGAGCCACAGCCAGAGCGGGGCGGTCACGAGCCATCACCACGAACCATCAAGGAACCTTTCACTGGGGTGCAGTGAAGGTTTCCTCGCCTCGTGGGCTGCCATCACCGGGCCGGAGCCGTATTGACGATGGTGGCATTGGAGTACTTCCCTTCGGACGACAGACGATACACGAAAACCGCGACCGGCGTTAGCGGGATCTTGAACGACTGCGTTCCAGCCCGCACGGACGATCCCCGTGGCTCACCGACACCACGATGCTCGCTTGCAAGCTCTATGCGGTCGGCGTCCGACGTCGCTCAGGAGACCGAGCCCTGAGCCGTCGTCACGAGCTTGCCCTTGTTCTTTCCGGAAGCCCGACGCAGGACGAGCAGCACGCGGGTGCCGCGCGGAAGCTTGCCGCGGGCGACGGTCAGTCGAGCGGAGCCGTCGGCGGAGCTGCGTCCGCGGGCGACCGTCGTGACCTTGCTCGACAGGCGACTCGACGGCAGCTTTAGGAGCGTGACGGTGCACCCCTTCCTGCGGCACGCGGCGACCTTCGCGCCGGTCACCCGCGTTTTCGAGCCGGCGATCCTGACGGCCAGGCGCGGCGCGCTGCCCTTGCGCTTCACCCGGAAGGCGGGGGCGCTGAACGTGATGTCCCGAACGGTCACGAGCAGGCCGTCGGAGCCCTGCTCGGAGGCGGTCCACGGCTCGAAGGCCGGCGCCGACTGCGTGCCCGTGTCACCGGTGCGCTGGACGCCGAAGAAGCTGCCGGCATCAGCGGGGAGCACGCCGTAGAGGTTGAGCAGCGCCTGCGCGGGGATCAGCGCCTTCATCACGCCCAGCTGCGGCGCGTCGGCGGAGGTGTGGTGGGTCGAGGCGACCTGCAGGTCGAGCACCGGGGCCGCTGGCGTGCCGCCCGGCTGCAGGAAGCCTGCGAGCGCGCCCTGGGTCGCGAAGACGGCGCCGGTGAGCGCAGCATCGAGCGTGGTGTCGAGGCTCAGCACAAGGCTCGCGCTGAGGTACTCGGCGCCGGCGAGCGCAATCGAGCAGCTCAGGATCGGCGTCGCCGTGCAGCCGTTCGGCCCGACCGCGCCCCAGTCGACGATCGGAGTGACCGCGGGCTTGAGCCGCACGGTGAGTTCGGCGCCGTCCTGCCCGAGGCTGGTCGTCTGCCAGTACTGCAGGTCGCCATTCGCCCAGCTCCAGCGCAGCGTCCGCCCGAGGGTGTTCAGCGCGATCTTCAGCTCGATGACGGTGTCGTTGTTGACGGTCTGGTTGAGCGTGAGTGGCGTGGACCCGTCGGAGGCGGTCGGCGAGCTGAAGTCGCTGCCCATCTGCCCGGGCTGCTTCA
>WLNG01000224.1 GCA_009699915.1 Actinomycetota bacterium | reverse complement strand
GGGACTAGGATTCGAACCTAGACTAAAGCGTCCAGAGCGCTTCGTGCTGCCATTACACCATCCCGCACAGCGGTGGCGGAGTATAGGCGCAGCAGGGCGGCGGCGCGGTCAGGTCGCGAGGCTCAGGAGAGCCCGAACAGCGGCGTGACTGCGCTCTCAAGCCCCGGATCAAGGCAGATCAGGACCTCATCCCCGGCCTTGATCACGGTGTCCGCCTTGGGGACGAAGCCGCCGCTCTCGCGCAGGATGGAGATCACGAGGCTGCCGTCCGGCATGTCGAGGTCCTGCACGGTGCGCCCGTCGGCCGCGGCGCCCGCCTTGACCTCGATCTCGATGATCTCGAGCCGGTCGTTCGGTAGGTCGAGCAGGTGGATCAGGCCGTAGCGCGGCACCTCATGTTCGATCAGGCGCAGGATCAGGTCGGTCGCGGAGAAGGCGGGTCGAATTCCGAGCAACTCGAAGTACTGCCGGTTGCGAGGGTTGTTGACGCGGCCGACGATCCGCTCGACCAGATACTTCTCTCGCGCGATCTGGCAGATGAGGATGTTGTCCTCGTCATCTCCGGTGACGGCGATGACGAAATCGGCCCGTTGGATGCCGGCGCGCTCGAGCACCCACAGCTCCGTGCCGTCGCCGTAGTGAACGACGTGCTCAAGTTCGGCTTCGATCTTCAGATAGCGGTCGCGGCGCTGCTCGATCAGCGTGACCTCGGCGCCCGAATCGAGCAGCTCGCGCGCAAGGTTCAGCCCCACCTTGCCGCCGCCGACGATGATCGCGTACATCAGCTCGTCCCCAAGGCGCGCTGGAGATGCTCCTCGAACTGGCCAATCGCGAAGCGGGTCGGGCAGACCGTCTGCAGCCCCTGCGCCTCGTACCACTCGGCGCGCGCCGGATCCATCACGCGCACCATGACGCGCTCGATGCCGAACATGCGCTGCGCAATCTGCGCAACGGTCAGGTTCGTGTTGTCGCCGTGGGTAGCGGCGAGGAAGACGTCGGCCTGCTCGATCCCAGCCTCGACGAGCGCGTCGCGCTCGATCGCCGTTCCGATCGTGAAGCGGCCACCCGAGTCCTCCCAGCTGGAGGGCTGCCCTGCATCCAGACGCTCGTGAGAGAGCGGGTCCTCATCGAGCACGGATACCTCGTGTCCGGCCGCGAGCATGGAACGCGCGACCGAGGCTCCGACCCTGCCTGCGCCAACGATGAGAATGAAGGCCATCGTCGATGCAATCTACCGCTCGGGCGGCTCAGCTGGATCCTGCTCGGCTCCCTCGGAGGCAAGCCCTCGGTCGCCGACGGGAGGCGCGGTGAGAATCACAGCGCAGTGCGCCCGGGCGATCACCGTCTTGGTGGCCTCCCCGATGAACGTCTCCGCCTGCCGGCCGCCGAGACGAGCGCCGCCGCGAATGCGCGACGGCTCGTCTGCTGCGAGCACGATCGCCTGGACACCACGCCGCCGCGCCTCCTCGACGATCGTGTGGCCGAGGCTCCGCCCGCGGACCGTCGCGGTTGCCACCTCTACTCCGTCGTACTCCTCCCCGATCGACTTCGCCCGCGCCAGCGCCGCCCGCGCGCGCTGCAGTTCGGCATCGGGGAGCCGCGCGTCGATCGGCAGCGACATCGGCACCTCGAAGATCCAGACAGCCTCGATGGTCGCGAGCTCCCCCGCCTCGGCACCCTCCTCCGATGCGAGCCGACCGGCCGTTTGGACGATGTCGTCGTCGAGCGGCGTACCGAAAATCGGGACGAGGATCGTTCCGTACTCGACCTCGACGTGCTCGCCGAGCAGCGCCTCGCGTGGCACAGTCACACGCTGCGTGAGCGACTTGCCTGAGAGCAGCCGGTAGCCGACGTAGAAGGCCACGCCGAACCCCATCCAGCCGATTCCAACCCAGCGCGCCGAGTCGTGCGTGATGACGACGCTCAACCATGCGGCGACGCTCAGAAGGACGCCCAGCACTGCGGGAAGCGGCAGGCGCGCGCGGCCGATGCGCACGCCGAGCGGAATCACGTACGGACGCGAGCGGTCCGGCTCGGTGAAGCGCAGCTTCACGATCGACACGTGCGCGATCGTCAGGCCGAGCAGCGCGCCGAAGGCGTAGAGGCCGAGCAGGAAGTCGAGATCGCGCGGGATGGCGAGCGCGGCTGCGCCGACGGTGGCGAAGATGATCAGCACCCACGGCGTGAACCGCGTCGGATGCAGGCGCCCGAGCGCGGCAGGGACCTGGCGGTTGGTGGAGAGCGAGTACCCCAGACGCGAGAGCCCGAGCATCGCCGAGTTCGAGGCGGCGATCAGTGTGACGGACGCCATCGCGGCGATCACGTACCGCAGCGTGTCGCGCAGCCAGGCCTGGTGGAAGGCATCCGCGATACCGAGAATCGGCGCGTCACGGAAGGTCGTGGCGAGGGTCGTCGTGCCGTTGATGACGGGCATCGCGCTGAGCGCGACGAGCGCGATCCCGACGTAGACGACCATCACGGTGAGCGATGAAGCGCTCACGAGCCTTGCCAGCCCGCGCCTTCCGACGCCGACCTCGCCGGCGAGTCCCGATGCCGATTCAAGCCCGGTAGACACCACCGTCGCGATTCCGAACGCGACGATGAGGTCGTCGACCGTCGGCGTCGAGCCCAGATGGATCGAACTCGTGATCGCCGGACCGTCAAAAAGAAGAACCACCCCGAGCACGATCAGGAGCACCTGAAGCGCGAGATCCGCGAGCACAAGGAGCCCGATGCGTCCCTGCCTGGCGGAGGAGAAGCCGCGGATGTTGCGGGCCGCGACGTACAGCAGGATCCCGAGCATCGTGAGGATCTCGACCGTTCCACGCCCGAACGGGGCCCAGAACGCGGCGAGATAGTTGGTCGCCGCGAACGCGGTCGCGGCGACGAGGATGACGTAGTCGAGCATCACCGCCCAGCCGGCGACGAAGCTCCAGAACTCGTTGAAGGCGTACCGCGCGAAGACGGTCGATCCGCCACGGTCCTGGTGCAGCGATGAGCCCTCGACGTAGGTCATCGCTGCCAGGGCGAACATGATGCC